>SLNM01000160.1 GCA_007133055.1 Lentisphaeria bacterium | reverse complement strand
GCTCTTCAACGTATGGAGGTTTATTAAATGCCGAGAATCAGCACAGGATTTATTATTGGCGGGTTGGTCGGCTTTTTTGCCGTGTTCAACGTGGCCTGTGACAATCTAGTGGTGAACGGTAGAAACGGCAATGAGACTGGGAATGGTCTGACATGGATGACTGACTATGAGGCCGCCCTGGAGCGAGCCGAGGAGGTGGGGAGGCCGGTACTGGTTAATTTTACCGGCTCCGACTGGTGTCCGCCGTGCATAAGACTGGAGGCCGAGGTCTTTTCACAGCCGGAGTTCAGGCGGTTCGCCGAGAAGGAACTGGTTCTTCTGATTGTTGATTTTCCGCGGCGGAAGGAACTGCCTTCGGAACTGCAGCAGCAGAACCAGGAATTAGCCGAACGTTATGGCATACGTGGCTTTCCCACCATTGTTCTGCTGAACCATGAAGGAGCGGTTATCGGCCAGACCGGTTATCGCCCGGGGGGTGTGGAAAAATATGTGGAGCATCTTGAGGGATTACTCGAAAAAGTCACTAATCCATCCTCAGGCATCGACAATCCGCAGCCCAGTTGTCACTGATTGTGAGAGGCCCATGAATAATTTATCTGCAGCGGCAGCAAACAATGTCGGAAAATTAGTCAAGTTATCGACCATAGCTGGATTGCTGGTAACGACCGCTGGTTTGTCCGGTTGTGCGAGTTTCGCAGCGGTGTCATCGCCGGAGTCGGCGGGCGGAACGACCAATGCGTATGACCGGCCGGCGGAGAGTTATTATGTCGGTCGGCGGGAAACGGCATCGCCGGAGGAAATTGTACTTGACGATGAGAGTACGATAGAGGATTATTTCCGAATCGCCCTGCAGAACAATCCCAGTCTGCAGGCCGCTGAACAACGTTGGAGGGCCTCCGCCGAGCACCCCCGGCAGGCGCGGTCATTACCCGATCCGCGCCTTTCCCTGCAGGCCGACACCTCTTTTCAGTCCCGAGAATATTCCCTCAGCCAGACTTTTCCCTGGTTCGGCAAGCGCGCATTGCGGGGTAGAGCCGAAGAAGCATCCGTTCGCATCGAAGCCGCCCTTTACCAGGCTCGCAAACTGGAGATAAGAGAGGATTTGCGCAATGCCTACGGGGAATACTACTACCTTTCCCGCGCCATTGACACCACCAGGACAAACTTGGAGCTGCTGGAGTATTTTCTGGAAATAGCGAAACGGCGTTTCGAAGCGGGCGAGGTTTCCCGGGCCGATGTTATTCGGGTCGAGGTGGAAACGGAAAAACTGCGAGATCGTCTGGCGGAGCTGACTGACCAGCGCCGCCCACGGGTGGCCGCTCTCAACCGGGTTCTCGGACGACCTCGTTCAGCATCCCTGCCATGGCCGGTGGATTTGCCCGAGGAACACCCGATACCGCTGCCGGAGTCTGCATTGATGGAGCAGGCCATTCAGAACAATCCGCGCTTGCAGGCACTGCGGGCCGAGGTTGATCGGCGCGAAGAGCAAAAAGCTCTGGCTGAGATGGAATACTGGCCTGATATAACGGTGGGAATAATGCGAATGGAAGAAGGGATGGGCGGTATGTCGGATGATATTAACGCGGCCATGATTTCGATCAACCTGCCACTCTGGCGGAACAAATATGACGCCGGCGTAAAAGAAGCAGGAGCAGGGTTGGAAGCCGGCAGGTACGCCCTGTCCGACCGCCACTATGAAATCGAGGCAAACCTGGAAAACGCATTGTTCTCCTTCCGTGACGCCGAACGCAGAACCGCCCTTTATCAGGATCATCTGCTGCCCAGGGCGGAAGAATCACTGAGGGTTTCCGAAAATGCCTACCGCGCCGCGGACATCGATATCATCGAGCTTCTTGACGCCCAGCGGGAGCTGTTGAATTTTGAGCTGGCAATGGAACGCTCGAAGACCGACAGGTTCCAGGCCATCGGCGAGATTGAGAAACTGGTCGGCAGATTTTTTCAGTAGCCCTTTCGCGATGACCGGTATCGGGTGATCTGTCCGATCTGTCCGACAAAAAAACTCTAAGATAAAACAAAAGAGACAGCCATGAAAAAGACACTGAAGAAAATCCTGGCGGGATGGCGTATTCCGGTTGTGGTTATCGCGCTGGCCGGTGCGGTGTATTTCGGACGGCCGCTCCTGCAGCCGCACCCGTCCATTGTGGACGTTGAGGATATAGAAGTAGCCGAAGATGCGGACGTGGTTTGGACCTGCTCCATGCATCCCCAGGTGCGGCAACCGGAGCCCGGCCTTTGCCCGCTTTGCGAGATGGCCTTGATCCCGGTCGAGGCTGAAGATCTCGATCTTGGCGAACGTCAGGTGGCTGTCACCACTGAAGCCGAAGCTCTGGCTGAAGTCCGGGTGGTGCCGGTAATTCGCACGGAGGTGGAAAGAATGATCCGGCTGTACGGGGAAGTCGATTATGATGAAACCAGCATGCGGGTAGTCAGCTCGGATGTGAGCGGACGCATCGACCGGCTGAACATCGCCTACACGGGCTCCCGCATACGAAAGGGCGATCCGATGTTTCAACTTTACAGCCCCCGGCTTATCAGCGCCCAGGAAGAACTCCTCCAGGCTCTCAGAACGCTGAAAACCATCGGTGAAAGCGATAGTGACAGGCGGCGGGACTTCGCACGGGCCAATGCCGAAGGCGCGCGGCAGAGACTCAAATGGTGGGGCATCTCCGATCAGCAGATCGAACACATTGAAGAGACAGGCGAGATTATGCACCGCCTTGCCATCGAAAGCCCGCTGGACGGTGTGGTCGTTGAAAGGTTCAAGGATCAGGGCGACTACGTGGCCGAAGGAGAACCCGTTTACAAAGTGGCCGATCTGTCGCGTGTTTGGGTGCGGTTTGAAGCCTACGAACCGGACCTCCCGTGGGTTCATTACGGTCAGGAGATAATTTTTACAGCCGATAATGCCTTGCCGGGCGAGGAGTTCCAGGGGCGCATCGTGTTTGTAGCTCCGGTACTCGACCGCGGACGCCGCACAGTCAAGCTGCGTGCCAACGTGCCGAACCCTGACGGCCGGCTTCGACCGGGTATGTTCCTGCGCGGGCTGTTGAAGGCAAAACTCACCGCCGATGGTCAGGCCGCCAGGCCAGCGGACCTGGCCGGCAAATGGATCAGCCCGCTTTATCCGGAAAACGTCTCGGACAGCCCCGGAACATGCCCCGACAGCGGTGTTGAGCTTGTCCGGGCGGAGGACCTTGGCTACGCGGCGACCGAACCCGAAAGCCAGGTGAACCCGCTGGTGATCCCGGCGAGTGCACCGCTGATCACGGGCGCAAGAGCCATCGTTTATGTTAGAGTGCCGGACGATGAGTTGATTATCTACGAGGGAAGGGAAATCACACTCGGCCCGCGCGCCGGCGACTACTACCATGTCCGGGACGGACTGGAGGAGGGGGAACTGGTTGTCGTCAAGGGGAATTTCAAACTCGACAGCGAATTGCAGCTCGACGGGCGCCCGAGCATGATGTCGCCACCGGAAGAGGAAGTTGTCATTGAACCGGTCTGGGAAGTCGATGAGGCTTTCCTTGAAAAGCTTGAAGCCGCCGTCGTGAGTTATCTGGATATTGCAAAGGCACTGGCCGGTGATGATTTTGCGGGTGCTCAAAATCATGCCGGTGCAACGGTTGAAACCCTCGAAGGGATCGATACCAAGCCGCTGGATGAGGTCCATAAAAGTGCATGGGAGGGATTGGCCGGACGCTTCGAACACGAACTGCATCGCATTCATCATGCCGCCGACATAGAAGAAGCTCGCGCCGCCTTCGAAGATGTAACGCTTGCCCTGGAAGGAATATTCAATCAGTTCGGCATGCCGCCCGGTGTCACACTCTACCGTATGCACTGTCCGATGGCGTTCGACAACAAAGGCGCCGACTGGTTTTCTGCCGTGGAGGAAGTGCTCAACCCCTACTTCGGCGCATCCATGCTCCGCTGCGGAGAAGTCGTTGAAACCGTGGAGTAGGCGGGTATGTACCTGGGAACGCGGGCATCCTGCCCGCACTAAACCAACAAAACAATGAACACAAAACCAAAACACAAAGGATGGTACTCACGCGGGTATCTGCCTCATTTCGATGCGGGATCGTGCATACAATCCATATCGTTCCGGCTTTATGATTCCATATTATTCACAGCTGGAAATCTTTCATCGCTCTGAATGCGAATAAGGAGTTGAAACGCCGAGGGACGTTCTGGATGCCGGGTTATTTTGATCGGTATATACGGGATCAGCGGCATTTTTTAGACGGTTCGTTCATACATTATCAACAATCCGGTGAAAGCGGGCTTGGTTAAGACCGCGGAAGAATGGCCGTGGTCTGGCGGTTTTTTCTAAGCGGGCAGGATGCCCGCGTTCCCAGGGAGTTGCATTATGGCAGATAGTCAGGAAAAATCTTTTGTCGGACGTATCATCGGTTTCTGTCTCTACAACCCGGTGATTGTCATTCTCCTGCTGGTGATCAGCGTGCTCGGCGGCCTTATGATGGCGCCGTTCGACTGGGACCTGGGACCGTTGCCCAGGAACCCCGTGCCGGTGGACGCCATTCCGGATATCGGAGAAAACCAGCAGATCGTCTTCACCGAATGGATGGGGCGCTCGCCGGAGG
>SLNM01000216.1 GCA_007133055.1 Lentisphaeria bacterium | reverse complement strand
TCGGTGAGGCGATACTTCTGCAGGCGGCTGTTGGGCTTGTCGGGGATCGTCATCTCTATCAGGGAGCCATCCAGCAGAGGCTTGAGGTGCTCATTGACGAAATGCTCGCGGTTGCGAAAGCCCGCAGCCTGTTGCAAAGCAGCACGCGAAAGTGGTTGGTTCTCTGTTGCCAAGGTGCCGAGGACTTGTCGGGTACTTGCCGGGTACTTGTCGGGTTCTTGTCGGGTTCTTGCCGGGATGTCGGATTTTACGCTTTCACCGAACTCCGGCACACTGAGGATCATCCGGAACACATCGCCCTCGATAAGCTGCGGATCGGCACCGCCGTATTTCCGGCCGTACTGCATCATGTTGCGCATGCCGGAGCCCAGTTCGTCGGCGCGGTCGATCTCGCGGAAGAAACCGCCGATCACCGGGTTCTTGGGATAGGGAACAAAAGTCTCGGGGTCGAGGATGCCAAAGCCGTGGGGGCGGTTGGCGTTGTAGGTGGTAACTTTGCCGTATTCAATAACCAGACGGGTGGGGATACCGCTGGCGTATTCCCGGTGGATAAGCAGATTGGAAGCAACCTCCCGGAAGATGGCCTCCCGCAGGCTTCTGCGTTCGATCCCTTCGAGATAAAAGGGGTCGGGGAGGTGTTTTCGGATAAACGCCATGATACGGTCGTAGCTGTCAATCAGATTGGTGCGCACAAGGTCCCGGTCGTCATAGCGATCCACATTCACCTTGCGCAGAATGAGGTCGGTGCGATGGGCGGGGCAAGCCTGCAGAATGTGATTGTCGGTTCCAAAGAGCATAATCCCGGCCAGGGTTACGCCGGACTTGCCGGTTTCAGGATCGGTTTGGTAGAGCTGGGCGCTTTTGATCAGCTCCGCGTCGGTCATGTCCACCCACGGATGGTTTTTACGGTTGATGCGGACATGATTGCGGCACCGCGCGATCAGGTCGGGACGCAGGTCTGCCACCTGGATGTGCGGGAAGACCTTGTTTTCACTGTAGGTGGCCTGTTTGCGCTGGTACAGGCGAGCAACCTGAACGGTCTGATCGGTAATATCCAGGTCGCCATCCTCGTTGCGGTCGTAGATTCGGCCGTTGCACCGATGAACCTGGGAGCTTTCCGGAATGAAAATGTGCAGCAGCGGCTTGCCGTCCAGGCTAACCTGGTCGACGGATAGATAGGTCGGCGGGCTGATCTTTTGCGGATTGTTGACGGAAGTGACAAAGTCCCTGCGGATTTGGACAATGGACTCGAGGGGCACCCCCTCGACCGTGCCGTCGTCCCGCACACCGAGCAGGATGGTGCCGCCGTGGCGGTTGAGGAAGGCGCAGACGGTTGAATATATATCCCGGCTCAGGCCGCCGCCGCATTCCTTGAACTCAACCGTCAATCCTTCGCCACCTCGAATCAGAGTCTTGAGCTGTTCGCTGTTCCGGTTCATAGCTGCAACCCCATGTTTGCCAGGTGCTGTTCGACTTTGGCTTCGAATTCCCCGACCCGGCGCATGATCTCCGGCAGCGGCTCAGCATACCGCTCCTCCAGGCATTTATCCACGTACTGACTGGCGTCCATGCCGCCGCGCAACTCATCGCAGGATGCCCACAGCGAGCTGTAGAGTTGTGATTTCTTCAAAGCCATAGCCAGGCCGTTTTCCCTCAAGGCTTTTCCGGTTCAAGGAGGTTGCGGTTGCCAATTCCACTTTAGCGAACCCTGTTAACCTGAATAATTCACGAGCCAAGTTTGCCGCAGATTACTTTGCCGCGAGCCGCCGCTGTAGTGGCCTACCGCAAGGCGATGCGACGGAATAAGATGCGGTGAAATTGGCCGCCCTTCGGGTGCGAAATTCGGCCATGATTATGTCTTAATCATATTTCTTGTATCAAAATTCAATATAGTGTTGATTGCAAATATATAATGACTCATGGCCGAATTCGCATGAATTAATCAGGTTAATGGTAAGGTAGCCATAAACCACCGGGATGCCAGCCACCGCCATCCCCCTTCAAAAATGCACAGTGTGCATTTTTACCGCAACCTCCCACAAGACCGGAATGTTACCCGCACACTGTGCATGGTTCTTCCGGACGGACATGGTTTCGGGAAGGGACGGCGGGCACCGGGTTTGAGTTCAACTTTTAGGTTGTCTTGTGACCGCCCGTCGCGTGACAAAGACAAGCACGCTTAATCTTTCGCATAGCCGCCTAACCGATGCGAGCCGACCTGTAACACGGTCGTCCCCGGCCGTGCCGGTGAGCATCGCGCAAAACTACGGGCGGGGACTCCCGTAGGTACAGTGAACCGCCCGCGCCAACGGCGCATTCGCATACCAGCCCAGGGCCTGTCTGCATGCGGCACGCACAGGCAGGCAGCGCCTTGGGAAAAGACAATAAAGGGGTGCGCTGAAAGCGCCCCGCAGAATCCAAACCAAAAACTCCGAAATCTTGTTAATCAAGTTGAGGTGCTCCTTCAGGGCACAACTTTTTCTGATCACTACCCAGGGTTGCGCTTTGCTTAACCCTGGGCTACGATGACACCGCCCCTTTGGGGCTAAACCTCCCGGAGGGATGAACACCTGCGGGAGGATTAAGCACGACTAACGGAAGAGCTTAATCCTCCCGCACTGGATGCATGGTCTTATCTTCGTGATCTTCGCGGCCTTCTGTTCAGAGCGGCGGCGACACAGTTTCCGAGATATTGCATACTGTTAAATTTATGCTATTATAAGGCTGCGCTTGGAATTTTTTATAAAAATCAACATCAACAAAAGTGAGAGTGAAGCAAATGAAAAATTCTCAGAGTGTGAAGGCGGCCTTGAAAAAGATTTTTGGTTTTGATGAATTTCGTCCGCACCAGGAAGAGATCATCGGGCACATACTCGATGGCCGGGACGGTTTTGTGGTCATGCCCACTGGAGGCGGCAAATCGCTGTGCTTCCAGTTGCCTGCCCACATGAAGCCCGGAACCTGTGTGGTCGTCAGTCCCCTGATCTCGCTGATGAAGGATCAGGTGGATGCGGCGGCGGCGACCGGGCTTCGGGCGGCCTGCCTGAACTGCACAATGTCTGTCGGCGCCCAACGCGACCTTCTGGGCGCTTTGCGAAGTTCGCAGCTCGACCTGCTGTACGTCTCGCCGGAGCGCTTTGCAGTGGCCGATTTCGTCGATTCACTGCAATCCGCCGAAGTCAGCTTCTTTGCCATTGACGAGGCGCATTGCGTATCCGAGTGGGGACATGATTTTCGGCCCGACTATGCCGACCTGTCGCGCTTGGTCTCGACTTTTCCCGAGGCGGCCGTGACCGCATTCACCGCCACCGCCACCCCGCAGGTGCAGAAGGATATCATCGGCCGTCTGGCGTTGCGTCAGCCGTTCCTGGTACGAGCCTCCTTCGACCGTCCGAACCTGTTCTATTCCGTAACCCCCAAGAAACATGTGGAAACGCAGATGCTTGAGTTCATTCATCAGCACCCTGATCAAGCGGGCATCATCTATCGCGCCACCCGCAAGGCGGTCGATGAAACCGCCGAGTTCCTGCGCATGCACCAGGTCCAGGTCGCCACCTACCATGCCGGGATGCTGGACGACAATCGCGCCATGAACCAGGAGGCGTTCCGACGCGACGAGGTTCAGGTGATTGTCGCGACCATCGCCTTTGGCATGGGCATCGACAAACCGAACGTGCGCTGGGTGGTGCATGGCGACATGCCGAAGAACCTGGAAAGCTACTACCAGGAAACCGGGCGGGCCGGGCGCGACGGCGATCCGGCGCACTGCCAGCTTTTCTTCAGCCCCGGCGATGCGGCGAAGATCGAGTATTTCATTGGCCAGTCAAGCGATCCGAACGAAGAAAAACGGTTGCGTTCACTGCTGCGGGCAATGATGGACTATGCCCGCAGCACTGTCTGTCGCCGGCATACTTTGCTCAACTACTTCGGAGAAAAACGTGAATCCAACTCCTGCGGCACCTGCGATGTCTGCAAGGGCGACGTACAAACCGCGGACGCAACGGAGGAGGCCAGGAAAATTCTGTCCGCCGCCATCCGCTCAGGCCAGAAGTTTGGCGCAGTCCATCTGGTGGACATTGTCACCGGCTCGGCTACGGAACGCGTCCTGCGGAACAGACATGAACAACTGCCAACCTACGGCGTAGGGGCGGACAAGCCTCGGAAGTATTGGAAGCAGCTCGCGGCCGAGCTGGAGTCGCGACAATGCCTGAGCCGCAGCGCGGGCGAGTTTCCAGGCCTGTCGGTCACCAGGCTTGGCAGAGATGTGATGAAAGGCGAAAGGGAATTCCGCATTTTGGATGTGGACATAAAAGGAAGCAGGCAGGCCAAGCAGGCCAGGCCGGCCATGCCAGTGTTGAACCGCGAAGATGAAGTGCTTTTTCAACTGTTGCGAGACTGGCGCAAGGAACGGGCTGATCAGCTCGACATACCTGCTTACGTGATCTTTGGCGACCGTCTGCTGCGGCACCTGGCCATTGCCAAACCAACAACCCGCAATGAACTATTGAGAATCAGCGGTGTGGGAGAACATAAGTGCGCCGAGTTCGGCCAGGACATCCTCAAGCACATTGGCGCCTACCTTGACGCGCATCCGGAGGCACGATCATTGTCTGTGGATGGCGCAATCCCAACCGACAATCGGTGGCCATTGGCGCCCGCAACCTTTCAGTTGACCTGGCAGATG
>SLNM01000022.1 GCA_007133055.1 Lentisphaeria bacterium | reverse complement strand
TGGCCATTGGTTCGGCGCTGGCGGGTACGGGGCTGACAATCGGGGAGAACGTGGTGGGAATGGACCCGGAGGTGGTTATCAGGAACGGGCGCGTGGTCGACACCGTTGATCTGAAGAGGCGCGTCAAGCTTTTTAAGGACTATCAGCGTGATGGCTACGGAGCGATCATTGTTCAGGCGAACATTGAGGACACCCGCCTGGGGGTTCAGGAATACGCCATTTCCGAACTTGGCGTGGAGTGTGTGGAGCTGAAGTGGGGGCAGGGTGCCAAGGATATTGGCGGGGAAGTAAAAATAGCCAGCCTCGAGCAGGCGCAGCGGCTTTACAAGCATGGCTATGTGGTGCTGCCCAACCCCACCGACCCCAATATTATCAAGGCCTATGAGCAGGGTGCTTTCAAGGAGTTTGAGCGTCATTCGCGGGTGGGCATGGTGTCCGAGGAATCCTTCGCCAGCAGGGTTCAGGAGCTGCGCGAAGCCGGCGCCAAGTATATTTTTCTGAAGACCGGCGCTTTTCGCCCGGCCGATCTGGCCAGAGCGGTGCTCTATGCCTCCCGCTACGAGATTGATCTTTTAACCGTCGACGGTGCCGGCGGCGGCACTGGCATGAGCCCATGGCGGATGATGAATGAATGGGGGATGCCGCCGGTTTATCTGCACTCTTTGTTGTACAGCTACATCAAGCGCCTGGCCGACCGGGGGGAGCACGTACCCGCCCTGGCTCTGGCCGGAGGGTTTGCCTTCGAGGATCAAATATTCAAGGGGCTGGCTCTGGGAGCGCCGTATGTCAAGGTAATCGGCATGGCGCGGGCGCCGCTGGCGGCCGCCATGGTGGGCAAAACGATAGGTCGCACCATGGAGGAGCAGCAACTGCCCGTATACGTCGAACGCTTCGGCGGCAGCAAGGAGGAAATATTCGTTACCGCCAGCGCTTTGCGCACGGAAATGGGCGACCGGGAATTCGAACGGGTTCCAACCGGCGCGCTGGGAATATTCACCTACTATGAACGTCTGGCCCAGGGACTGAGGCAGCTTATGGCGGGAAGTCGGAAATTCGCCATCGAGTATCTGACTCGCGACGACCTGGCGGCTCTGACCCGGGAAGCCGCCCAAGTCAGCGGCATCCCCTATGTCATGGAGGTTGATCAGGGAAAGGTGGAGAGGATTCTTTCCGGTTGAAAATTGTGGATTTGACAATTATGTTTGGATATGGTAAAAGGGTTGCGATTTGAAAACGTGCTGTTGCTGCTGCTGACCGGGGCGGTCTGCGGATGTGGCGAAGTTGTCAGCCGCGAGCCGCCCAGGACCGGCCGGGACTGGACTTCGCCGGTGGTCGGCATGGAATTTGCCTGGGTCGAGGAGCTAGGCCTTTGGGTGGGTAAGTTCGAGGTGACCAACCAGGAATATCGGCGGAAGGTCTTGGGGCATGATTCGGGCGAGGTTCACGGTCACAGCCTGAACGGGGAGCGCCAGCCGGCGGTCAACCTGACGTTTGAACAGATGCGGGAGTACGCCGCCTGGCTGACGAAGCGGGACCGGGCGCTGCCCGGGGGCTATCGCTATCGGTTGCCGACGGGCGATGAATGGACGACCATCGTAGAGTGCGGGGACGGGCGGCGCTACCCCTGGGGCAATCAGTGGCCGCCGATCAGCGGCGAGGCCGGCAACTATCACGGCGAGGAAGGGGCGGGGTCGGCAGGCAGAATTGCCGACTACAATGACGGCTTCCCGGTGACCGCGCCGGTTGACGAGCTGTGGCGCAGTCCCTGGGGACTGTACGGGGTCGGCGGCAATGTGGCTGAAACCACCACCGATGCACCCGGTGGCGACTTCGAAGGATGGCGCGGCGGTTCCTGGCTAAGTCATACCAGGGACGGATTGCGTTCTTCCTATCGTTTCGCCTATATTGCCTCGCGCCGCTATAATCATGTCGGGTTTCGCCTGATACTGTGCCGGGGCGCGGCTCCGCCGCCGGCTGAACCGCCGGAGGCGTGGGAGCCTGCAATACCGTCTCTCCCCACCCCGGTCGAGCCGGAGGTGCCAACCGAGCCGGACCCGCCAGCCGAGGTCGTCGACCAGCCGGTGGTCGGTCAGGATTGGACTTCGCCGAAGACCGGGATGGAGCTGGTTTGGATTCCGGCATTGGAGCTGTGGGTGGGCAGGCACGAGGTAACCAACCAGGAATATCGGAAGAAAGAGTCGGAGCACGATTCGGGCCGCTATCAACGGCACAGCCTGAACGGGGAGCGCCAGCCAGTGGTGTATATCGAGCTGGAGGCGCCGGCCGCCTACGCCGCCTGGCTGACCGAGCAGGAGCGCAATGCCGGTCATCTGCCTGAAGGCTATCGCTATCGGCTGCCGACCGATGACGAGTGGACAATCCTTGCCCAGTGCGGGGACAACCGTGAATATCCCTGGGGTAACCAATGGCCGCCGCCCAGCGGGCAGGCCGGCAACTATCACGGCCGCGAAGGTGCTCGGACATGGCCGAAAATAGAGGGTTACTTCGATGGGTTCCCGGTGACCGCGCCGGTCGACGAGCTGTGGCGCAATCCCTGGGGACTGCGCGGAGTCGGAGGCAATGTCTGGGAAATCACCACGCGCATTCCGAATGGAGATTTCGAGGCATGGCGTGGCGGTTCATGGAGTGACAGCAGTCAGGCTGTGCTCAGATGCCTGTATCGTGAAACCAGCCGCCTGGAATCATATCGCACCAACATCTTTGGTTTCCGGTTGGTGCTCTCCGCCACGGACCAGCCTGATTAAGGGATCGGTTAAGCAGGTTGGTTAGGGGTATCGGTCAAGCGGGTCGGGCAAGGGGATTTTGGGGCGTTAAGCGTGAAACTTGTCCATCGCTATCGTCGCCCGCTCTCGTCGACCCGGAGTCATGGAGGCATGAAGTCATGGAGTCAAAGGCACGGATGATGATGCGCGAAGCTGACACCCGGGGTAGCAGTTGCTAATACTCGTCGTCCGTAAGCGTCGCCCGTAAGCGTCGACCGGTTTCCTCATTCGATTTTGGTGCGCGATAAGGTTCGGGACAAGATGGGCATAAAACCGGGTCTGTGACCCTTTTCGTATGGAGGCTGGCTACCCCGCCTGGACTCGAACCAAGACTAACAGGGCCAGAACCTGTTGTGCTACCATTACACCACGGGGTATTGTGACAGGATGATTTCCACGGTGTGAAATCGACTTTTAATGTAACTGCGGAACGAGGAATTGCAAACCCATGTATCGAGCGCGTCAAACCTTGCTGATCACTACTGTGGCTCTGCTTCTGGTCTTCGGTCTGACCATGCTGTACTCCACCACCTATGATATATTCGGGGAGGCGCTGCTGCAGCGCCAGTTGGTCTGGATTGTTCTCGGCGCAGGCGGCGCACTGCTGCTCAGCGCCCTGGACTATCGTTGGCTCAGCCGCTATGCCGGATGGATGCTGCTGGCGCTGGGAATTTGCCTGGCCTACCTGGCAATTGCCAATGTCATGAATCACCGGGTCATGCCGGAAGGGATTCGTAGCGTGGCCCGCGCGCTGCCGCTGGTCAGCGGCCTGCATGTCGGCAGCGCCCGCTGGCTTGGACTTAAAAGTGTCCGGGTGCAGCCTTCGGAATTCGCCAGCCTGGCGATTATCCTGTTCCTCAGCCGCTATTTCAGCTTTCATGGCCGCCATCTTCACACTTTCTATCGCGGCTTCTTCAAGCCCATGATGGTGGTGGGAGTCTTGGTCGGACTGATCCTGCTGGGCGGTGATCTGAGCACTACGGTGATCACCGGCGGCATGATTTTCTGGCTCTGCTTTGTCGCCGGCGTCCGACTGCGCTTTCTGGTTCTGACCGTGCTGGTCGGAGCGGTGGTGGGATTGACCGCTTTGCATATCGACGAAACACGCATGAGCAGGACGCTGTACTATCGTAGTCCGGAACAGTATCAGCAGCGGGAAACCTATCAGCTTTGGATGTCCCAGTTGGCCATGGGTTCCGGCGGCTGGAGCGGGGTCGGCTTTACCGAAGGCCGCATAAAAAGGCGCTATCTGCCGGAATCTCATACCGATTTCATCATTGCCATCATTGGCGAGGAGCTGGGCTTCCTTGGTGTGGCTGCCGCCATGGTTTTTTACGCGACCATGGTTTTCAGCATACTTTGGATTGGTGCGGCGGCGCCGGATCGCGAGGGCATGATGGTTTGTTCCGGGGTGGCGCTGGCGCTGGGGCTGCGTGCCTTTGTCAATATCGGCGTGGTCAGTGGATTTCTGCCCACAACCGGGGTTACAGCTCCCCTGATCAGCTACGGCGGCTCCAGCGCTGTTGCCTCCCTGCTGGGGGCGGGGCTGGTGCTCAATGTTGGACGCATCGCCAGTCGGGCGGCGCTTCAGCGGGCGGCCTCCGCCAACTCGGAAGTCGCCGAACCGCCTCGCTACGATTTGAGCCATCGGCAACTGCCCACATCCTGATCCACAGACTTTGCTTTTTGGGCTTCTCCGCAGAATCTGTGGGTAGGATGTGCCATAGCTGATCGCAGGAAGGCTTGTGTTCCAGAACTCACTTTTAAGCGCAAAATGAACGCCCTGTTTTCATAGTATGCCGTAACTTGATACATACAACCAGTTTCAATATCCAACAGCCAACACGGAATATCCAAATCCAAGGTAAGACATTATCGTTATCAGCTTTTGATTCAGCGCTCTGAGCCTCACCGTAGTTCGGAGCCGGAGATGTCCCGCTGCGCAGGATTT
>SLNM01000151.1 GCA_007133055.1 Lentisphaeria bacterium | reverse complement strand
GCGGTTCATTGTATCTACGGTCGTCCCCGCCCGTAGGACTGCACCCCGCTCACCGATACGGTCGGGGACGACCGTGTTACCGGCGGTTCGCGGGGGGTCTGTTTGCCCTGGAGCCGTCCGGCCTCGGACGGTATTAACGGCGGAGGCCCGCCGTCCCCAGGAGACCCGTGATTAACGGCGGAGCCCGCCGTCTCCAGAAGGCCGCTCCGGGAGTGGTCGGGACAGACTCCCGACCTACGGGGGAGATGGTCGGCTCGGATAAACGACCTACGGACGGGCGGCGGTGGGGCCGGGCAATGGAAGGGAAAAACCAAAGAACCAGGAGTAATGGCTATGCTAAAGCAACGATCCTTGAACTGGCTTCTGTTCATTCTGATCCCGGCGCTGATCGCGGGCGGGATTTTTCTCGCCTTGCGGGGCGCGGAGGAATGGTCGATCGAGGAGGTGGATCAGGGGGTGGTGGAAACCTATTGCCGACTGATTGCGGAGGGTCGCTTTGACGACGCCTACGATCAATGCCTGTCGGCAGCGTACCGGCGCCAGGTTTCCCGCGAGGATTTCGCTAGAGGCCATACACAGACACGCGCCGAGCGCGGTGCGCTCCAAAGCCGCGAAATCCTGCGTGAATGGTCGGGCGTAAACTTGTTCTCGCGTGTGCGCGATGTCCGCATTCTCTACCTGCTGACCTATCCCAATGGCGAGTGGCGAGATTACATTGTGGTAGACAATGCCGATGGCGAATGGCGCATTGAAGGCACCTACCGGCGGGGCGCAAAGTACTTAGAGTTCATTGTCTGGTAGCAGGGAATAGGCAAAAACCCGCAGGCCGGCCATTGCGCAGTCTCAAGGATGTGCAAATGCAATTGATACTTGCCGGCAATACTGGCGTTCAGTTGCGAGACAGGCCGGAACCCGCTTTTGACTTCGAAATCGAGGTTATTCAGATATCAAGCCGCGATAAGGGGTCGCCATACTCGTCGGAGCGGAGGCGGAGTCTCGCCAGTCCATGCCTGAGTGCCACGTCCTTATCGGGCGTAGAATTCAATAACTCGAATGACCTCGACGTTGGCCGGAATTTCATCGGCCTCGGGCATGCGGTCAAGCTTGACCTTGCAGTTCTGGGTGTCCGCTTCCAGGTAGGGCGGCACCACCACGTCGGTTCGTTGGGCGATAGTGGCGATGGATGGCGATTTCTGAGGGTTGATCGAGACCGTCTGCCCGGGCTTGACCAAGTACCCGCCGCGGTCGATGCGTCGGCCATCGACCATGACGTGGCCATGGTTAACCGCCTGCTTGGCGGCGAAGATAGTGGGTGCCAGCCCGCTGCGGAAAACCACCGAGGACAGACGCAGTTCCAGCATCTGCATGAACTTCTCGGGGACCGAGCCGACACCGCTTCTGGCTTTGCTGTAGGCAATGCGCAGTTGCTTCTCGGTAAGCGCGTAGTGGGCGCGCAAGCGTTGCTTCTCGGCCAGCAGCTCGCCGTAGGTGGACAGTTTGCCGCGCCGGTTCTTGCCGTGCGCGCCCGCCGGGTAGGGACGTTTGTTGCTGGGGCACTTGGGGCTGCCCCAGACACAGGAGCCTAGGCGGCGACAAAGTTTGTGCTTGGATCCTTGTTTCATCTTGGTTTCGCATTCCTTTTTTGACCAATTGAAAGAAAAACTGACAGCATGATTCGGTCCAGGTATCCATCCCCGGCAGGCAATGATCCCAGACAGGGAAATGCCCGAGCCGAGCCAGAACATAAGGCGTCGGGATGGATGGAAAACGTACCTGCAGCCAAAACAGAACGGTTACTGTAGTCATAGTTCATGCAAATGCAACTGATCATTGAAATTTTGAAAAATCAACCTATCTTGGAACCCTTGAAAACTGCAACGCAACCAGGGAGTTTTGAATCATGGAAGAGAATTGTGTTTTTTGCCGGATTATTCGCCGGGAAATTCCGTCCGTCGATCTTTACCAGGACGACTTGGTGCTTTGCTTTCTTGACATTGCGCCGGTCAGCAAGGGGCACGCTCTGATCATTCCCAGGCAGCATCATGTCAGCCTGACCACGGTACCCGCCGACTATCTCGGGCGCATGATGGAAGTGGCACCCAGGATTGCCGCCGCTCTGATGCGGGCGGTTGACGGAGACGGATTCAATTTGCTTCTGGCCAACGGCGCCTGCGCCGGGCAGGTGGTGCCGCACGCCCATCTGCATGTGATCCCCCGAAGAAACAGCGACCCGTTCGCACTGCTGCCCGACCGGCATGACCAGTATGAGGACGACCGTGAAAAGGAGCAGATCGCCAATATGGTACGAAAGAAACTGGCAGACTCGAGGGAATGGGAATAATGAAGCAGAATCCGGAGGTGGCCAAAAGAATTGAAGCCCTGGCGGCAAAGGGCGGACGCTATCGGCGGGAAGCATGGTTCTTTGTGGCGCGCTCCTTGTCTTTCGCCAACCGCGAAGTCAGGGGTCAAGCCCGGCACCAGCATCTTAATGCCGCCGACTTACTCGAGGGGTTCCGCCAGTTGGCGCGGCAGGAATACGGACCACTGGCCCTGGATGTCCTGAATTTTTGGGGACTGCGCTCGACCCGGGATGTTGGCGAGATTGTCTTTGCCATGGTTCGGGCGGGGATACTGGCTTCCAGGCGCGAGGATGTCCTGGCCGATTTTGACGATGCATACGATTTCCACCGGGAATTTCTGGAGCCCCCCGCTCCCGCCGGACCCGCAACCGCAACGGACTCGAAGGCAACCAGGTACATCGCCTGACATATCCCCGCGCGCCAGGATAGTCCAAGGACGAAATATTCATGCCCCGAACCGACCAGACTGCCTTACTGCAATACAGGGACATTTCCCTTGCTTTCAACGGTCGAGTAATCATGCAGGACTTCAACTTGAGCATTGGGACCGGGGAAAAAGTAGTCCTGCTCGGTCCTTCGGGCAGCGGCAAAAGCAGTCTGCTCAAATTGGTGATTGATGGGCGCCCCCCCGCCAAGGGCGCTGTCTATTGCCAAGGCACCAAAATCACTCCCCGGTTAAGCTGGGAAGTGCGCCGCACCGTCGCCTATGTACCGCAAACACCTCCCCAGTACGAACAAACTCCGCGGCGGCTGATCGTGGAGAGCATGGGGTTCATGGCCAATCGCCACCTTGACGCGCCGGAGCAACGGCTGGATGAGCTATGCGCCGATTTCGAGTTCGCACCCGCACTGCTCGATCAAAGCCTGAACAAACTGTCCGGCGGAGAACGCCAGCGCTTCTCGCTGATTCTTGCTCTGTTGCTCGACCGACCTATTTTGCTGCTGGACGAACCAACGGCGGCGCTGGATGGAAAACTTAAAGAGAAAATTGCCCGGTATTTTCTGGACCTGCCGGAAAAAACCGTGCTCGCGGTCTCCCACGATCCAGCCTGGAGCCAGGAAAAAAGTCGCGTCCGGGCAATTGAAAGGAAAGAACCACGATGAATTCGGTCGCCCCCCAAATCACCATCCTCGCACTGCTCGCCAGTTTCCTCCTGCTGTCGATTCCAATCTTCGCCTTCGCCCGTCTGCGCCTGCCTCTGATTCGCGGCACAGTGGTAGCAGTATTGCGCATGAGCGGCCAGCTCCTGCTTGTCGGATTCTTTCTGCATTACCTTTTCGACCTTGATCATCCGGCGATCACCCTGGCCTGGGTTTTACTGATGATCCTTTTCGCCGCCGGCAGCGTGGTGCGCAATTGCGAGCTGCCACTGTCGAAGTTTTTACCGCCCACCGCCTTTTCGATGCTTACTGTTACTCTCTTCCTGCTCTGGTACTTTTTAGTCATCGTCATGAGTCGCCCCCACATGCTGGAGATTCGCTACGCCGTGGCCATTGGCGGCATGCTGCTGGGCAACTCTCTGCGCGGCAATATCATCGGTGTCGGCGGGCTGCGCGATAACTTGCAGGATAATTATGATCTCTACTATTATCGGCTGGCGCTCGGCGCCAGTCAAATGGAGGCGCTCAAGCCATTTCTGCAGCGGGCCGTGGCCGCCGCCGCCAAGCCGACCCTGGCAGGCATGACCACCATGGGGATCGTTTTTCTGCCCGGTATGATGACCGGACAGATCCTGGCCAATGAAAGCCCGCTGGCGGCGGTGCGCTATCAAATCGCCATCATGCTGGCTATCTACGTATGCACAATCGCAGGTGTCGCTCTCAACCTGCTCTTCATTGTTCGCGGTAATTTCGACGCCGGCGGCCTGCCCGACGAAGATTTTCTGAAGATCACACCCGAACCAACCACCAAATCCTGACTTCGTGAGTTGCTGACTCCGGATTAATAGATCGGGTACCCCGGAGTCGCAAACCAATTACAAGATTAAAGTCTGGTCCCGATCAACTATGGGGACACCGAACAACGCTCATTGTCGAATGTTATTTCCCCGATATTCAGTCCTGCTCAGCAGGACTACGGCGGAGACGGCTATCCCCTCCTCGCGACCGACAAACCCGAGCTTCTCGCAGGTGGTGGCCTTGACGGAAATTTGCTCCGGGTCGGCGGCAAAAAGGCTGGCGATACTGTGGCGAATTGCCGGGACATGGATGGCCAGGCGAGGCTGTTCGGCCATGATGGTGCAGTCCAGATTGACCAGATGCCATGCTTGATGGCGGGGAGAGTGAATGATCTGCTCCAGTAACTGACGGCTGTCGGCATCCCGGTATTGCTCCTGGCTGTCCGGGAACCATTGGCCGATATCGCCGCCCGCCACCGCACCCAGGAAAGCGTCCGCCACCGCGTGCAGGAGGACATCGGCGTCGGAGTGTCCCGCCAGCCCTTTGTCATGCGGAACAACCACGCCGCCAAGCACCAGCCTGCGCCCCGCAACCAACGGATGAACATCGAAGCCGTGGCCGATTCTGAAGGCTGATATCGACATTGGCACACCGATCTTTCAAGAGATATTTCCCGGCAATTGCCTCACCGGTTCAGCTACCAGGAATCTACGATGCTGTGCATCAGCTTCCTGGCCGCATCGCTGGCTGACTGGCGAATCGCCGTTTCCCTGGACATGGCCATGTCAGGCATGGCCGGAAAATCAGCCTCGCCACCAACCGACTGCCATTCAATTAACACTTCCCGGTTCGGAGTTAGCACCTGATAGTCCAGATTCAGGGAGGCTGTGTAAATAGTGGTGGAATGAGTGCTCAAAGAGTCTGGCAGGTCTTGTTCCCGGCGAATTCTGGCCGACGCACTGGCCCGGTAATCGAGGCTGTGGATTCGCACTTCCAACCATAAATCGGCATTGTCCGCACTTTGCAGTGCGACAGTTTCCTCGCGCATAATTTCTTCGTGCAGTTGCCGCTGAAAAACCGTTCCCAGTTCTGGTTCCATGGAGTGATTGCGCACGGACACCACTGCCAGGCTGGAAAAAGCGGGCAGCGGCGCCGCGCTCAGGGGCCTAAGCCGCACGGGGATGATCTCCATGGCCTGTATGTCCTCCTCCGTATATGTGAAGTCTTCGGACGCTGCCGAGTTGCCCGCCGGAGAATTTGATCCGGAATTGCCAGCGGACGGCGAATTGCCGGCTGGATTGTCGAGCTGCCGCAACATCTCATTCGCCTTCGGCGCCGCCGCAGTGTTCCCGAAGCGTTCGATCACTATGTTCAGGTATCGCCTGGCGGAGTCGACCTGGGAGCGGACCGGATGCATATGGAAGGCGGCCAGCTCCAGGTAGTAGGCGGCCAGTAGCTCCTCGCTTTCCCGAAGCATATTTTCAGCTTCCCCGGCCAGCTCGTGGCGCGGGTGACGACGCAGGAAGCCGCGTGCCTCCTCGCGCGCCTCCGCCAGCATTTGCGGATGCCCATGGGCGCGCCTGGCTCGCTCAAGCAGCAGGTCAATATACTTTATGGCGGCCCGCGGCGCTTCGTCAGACCGGGGATGACGTTCGTAGACCTGTTTAAACGAGGCCATTGCCGCCTCGGTCTGACGCTCCTGAAGCTGGAGCTCGGCCAGCCGCATGGCGTCCGCGGCGGCGTTCGGTCCGGAGGGGGCATGTTCGACGATGAACTTGTACAGCTCGATGGCCTGATCTGTTCTCGATACTGGGATCACCCCCAGGATCGAGCTGGGCTGAGTGGCCAGAGCCTCGGCTATTTCCCGCAGTCGATTGATTGCCTGGCGAAAATTGATTTCTCCGGGCCACCGTTGGATCGCTGACTTATAGCTCCCGGCCGCCTGCCACAGGCGACCGGCGGCGATCTGCGCCTCGCCCTTATGCATGGTGGCCCAGGCGGCATTGACCCGGCGAGTGGCCAGATTGGCCATTCGCCCGTAGGTTCGAGCCGCCGCCGCGAACTGCCCCCTGGCAACTTGCTGGTTGACCCGCTCCTGCAAGTCCACTTCCTGTCGACGCAGCAAGCCCGTCTCCACTCGCCAGCCCGGGTCGTTGCCGACCACCGGGCCGACCACCTCTTCGGCAAGCAGGTGAGATGGTCGCCAGACAGCCAGGAATACCAACACACAAATAGCACTCGCCCATTTAAACCGAGACACAGGGAGAATTGTGTTTTTCATTGTTTGCACCTTGTACTGCCTTATTTGATTTCCGTATCAGAAAAACATAGACTCTACTAAAGCGCCGCCTGGCAATCCCGCCCGAGACGGAGAAGCTCCTGGCCGAGAATGAATGCACTCTGGCCATTGTCATTGGCCGCTGTGCATAATATAGCCCCATTATTTCACCAGGCCAGCGCGTCGGACATTTGCATACTTCGTCGCCACCCTTGGTCGCTCTTGCCAGGCCGTCTTCATAAGAAAAAGACAGAAGCGGCTGACGACTGCGAATTTACGATCACACACAAGAATCGTCCGCCACAATCGTCGCTTTTGGAGACGGCGGGTCTCCGCCGTTAATACCGTCCGAGGCCGGACGGCTCCAGGGCGTTCCATTTGCAGCCCCCCGCGCCAACGGCGCATTCGGTCGGTCATGGCTGAGGTGGAGAGATTGAAGTTATAGTGAATGCTGGCGGCCTCGGCCATTTCACCGATTGTGTTCTGGCCGTCAGTGGCCGTGGTGTGGCAGTGCAGGTCGCCGCGCAGATCGTCTGCCTGCAGCAGGTTCGGCAACTGATTTTGGCCCGCCGCCGTCAGTTCGCCAGTGTCTTCGCGCAGCTCGGGCGGAATCCAGGCAAGCGACAGTTTCCCGTAGATTTCCTCCTCGGTTTGCCCCGCCAGCCTGCTCTCGCCCTCGAACAAACCGTATTCGTTGAGCTTCCAGCCGTGCTCATTGGCAATCTTGCGCAATTTGATGTTGTGCGGCTTGCTGCCGGTAAAGTAGAGCAAAGCGGCGCCGAACGATGATTCATTGAATTATCGAAAGTCGACCTGCAAACCGTCGGCCAGCCGAACAGACAGTTTCTCCCGGCATTGCGATAGGAGCGTACGCGGAAGGGGTTTCCCTCGCGCAGCTCAAGGAGATCGGCGATCTCCTCGAAAATTTTGGCGATGCCGGGATTCTCCATGGTCTGCCAGTAATATCTATTCCACCGGGAACTGATGCGGTCCGAAATCGGCCTGATAGAAAGGCGAAGCCGCCTGGCCCGGGCCATTGAGCCGGTCGATTGTTTCACAGTCCTGGTCGTTCACCGTTACTTGCAGCGCCCCCAGGTTGTCCTCGAGCTGCGACATCGTGCGCGGGCCGATGATCGGCGCGGTTACCCCCGGTTGCCGGAGGCACCAGGCCAGAGCCAGTTGAGCCATGGTGCAGCTCTTGTCGTCGGCCAGGGGCTGCAAGCCCTCCACCCCGTCGAACATGGCCGGTGTCACACGAGGGCTGTCCTGGCGTCGGCTGAAGCGACTGTTTTCCGGTGCATCTTCGTTTCGTTTGTACTTGCCGGTCAGCAGCCCGCCGGCCAGAGGGCTCCAGGGAATAATCCCGTAGCCGTAGGTTCTGGCCATCGGCAGCAGCTCCCGTTCGATGCGTCGGTCCAGTAGGTTGTAGGGTGGCTGCTCGCAGACGAACCGGTTAAGGTTGAACCGCTGGCTGGCCCACAGTGATTCAACACATTGCCAGGCGGCAAAGGTGCTGGTGCCAAGGTACCGAACCTTGCCGGCGCGGACCAGGTCGTCGAGTGCACGCAGTGTTTCGTCGATTGGGATGTCCGACTGCGGTCGATGGATTTGATAGAGGTCGATCCAGTCGGTCTGCAATCGGCGCAGGCTGGCCTCGCATTGTTCGATAATATGGCGGCGGCTGTTGCCCCGGTCGTTAGGACCTTCGCCCATGCTGCCGTGAACTTTGGTGGCCAGGATAACTTTGTCACGCTGTCCATTGCGTTTCAGTGCTTCGCCTGTGGTTTTCTCGCTTTCGCCGCGACTGTAGACATTGGCGGTGTCGAGAAAGTTTATGCCAGCCTCCAAGGCGCGGTCGATGATCGCATACGAATCCTCCGGCCCGGTTCGGTTGCCGAACATCATGCAGCCCAGGCACAGAGGGCTGACCTTGACTCCGGTTCTGCCTAAATTACGATATTCCATGTCCATTGTGGTCTCCTTTCATGTTAATTATTGTCCCGGATCAATTTGCCCAGGTCGCTGCCGGGCTGGGCCAGAGCTTGCTCCCGCCCTTTGAGGTCGACCCGGGATGTGATCAGCTCTTCCAGAGCCGACTGGGTTTTTTTCTCGGGATTGACACTCAAAAACCCGCGCAGTCGCTGTTCTGCCAGGAATAGGGCGGCGAAATCATCTTCCGGGAACCGTCCGCGTTTCAGCGTCTGGTCATAGACTCCCTCTTCGCCGGCGAATTCGTAGTGCAGGTCAAAGCCTTCGGACCAGAAATAAGTCAGCAGGTCATATTCGCGGTTGGCTCCGGCCATGTTTTCCCCGGCCAGGCCACCGGTGTATTCGGCCTGCCCCCAGTGCTCCACCCGACGGCGCTTGTCGAAGTAGGGATCGGGGTAGTTGGCGATGTCGCCGGCGGCGTAGATACTGGGATGGCTGCTGAGCATTCCGGCATCGACCACCACACCGTTGTCAAGGGTCAGCCCAGCTTGCTCGGCCAGCTCGGTGTTGAGTTCGATGCCGACGGCGCAGACCACGAAATCGCAGGGCAGTTGACGACCGGATTCCAGAACCACCTGGCCGACCTGCCGGTTCTCGCCTTCGAACCGCACAACTTTTTCTCCCGTTAGAATATCCACCCCCCGCTTCTGGTAATAGTCCTTGACCAGTTCCGCCGTTTCGGGGTCGGCAACACGCGGCCATATCCGGTTGGCCAGTTCGAGCACGGTTACATCCACCCCCAGGGAATTGAGGCTGGCGGAAATTTCCAGACCAATGAAGCCGGCGCCGATCACCACTGCCTGGCGCGACGGCTTGGCCGCGGCGCGAATAGCCGCCGCCTGGTCAAGTGTGCGAAGGAAATAGATATCCCGCAAGTCCAGACCCGGCAGCGGTGGTTGGATCGGCCGGCCGCCGGTGGCCAGAAGCGCTCGGTCAAATGAAACCTCCCCGCCGCGGTCGAGGATGACTTTTTGTTCGGCCGCGTCAAGCATGACCGCACGACGTCCCAGCAACAGTTCTACTTTGTGCTCCCGATAAAAGGAGGACGGGGCGCAAAAACAGTCATGCTCTTCTTTTTCACCTTTGAGGAAAGCCTTCGACAGAGGCGGCCGATTGTAAGGCAGCCGGATTTCCTGTTCCACCATGGCAATGCCGCCTTCCCGGTCATGCCTGCGAATGCCTTTGATTGCTTCGCATGAAGCGAGCCCGCCGCCAACCAGTAAATATTTGACCTTTTTCATGAAAAACACCTATCGAGAAAGCACCTGTTCCTTGCCCTCTGAAAATACCATAGCTGTTCTGAAGACAGCTTTGCATAGGGCGATTGCTCAATTGATGCTTCGATATTCCTGAACTTGAAGCCCCATAGATACCCGAACTAGCCACGCTCCCGCACCTAAAAATTTTGGCTCTATGGCAAAATCTGTGGGTCAATGGCGATTATATCCTGCCAATGAACTAAGAATAACTCTCGCAAAGTCGCAAAGATCGCAAAGAATGGATGAAAACCAGATAAGCAGACATATTGTTGATGCAGCGATTGCCGTACATCGCGAACTTGGACCAGGTCTTTGAGAAGAAAAGGTTTTCCTGGCGATCTTTGCGACTTTGCGAGAAAAAAATAATTTCGGCTTCAGAACCCCGGAAACCTTGAAAACAGCCTCATTTCATCAACTGGGAGAGTTGCGAGAGCCGCAATTCACCCACAGAAAAGACGTTATATAACAATCTGCCGTGCATTTAGTGGTTCCGGCTTAGCCGCAAGTCCCACGTATCCCAACCGCAAGTAAGCGTTGTTTTTCAGCCGGGCTCTCTCCATTATCGTCGCCCTGCGGGGGGCTTCCCTTGTGAGTTGCCAGAGCTCGGCAGAGCACACAAGTAAGACGCCCGAAGTCAAACCGTTGTCGTAATCGTGATCGTCATCGAACCTCGTCGATAATGATTACGACAACCGCTACGCTGGCAACGACAACGATTTTATGGTGTTCAACTTGTGCGACCTTTGAGCCAGAAAAAGGGAGTTCTGGAGTTACCCTTCTGCCCGCTGCCGCGGAACGGCACCAACCTAGCCCGACTTTCGCAGAAATTCGGGCTAAAACAAAATTTTCGGCAAATTTTGTGTAGGGGTTGACTTTCGGAGTGGAAACGGTAGATTGACAGCTCACCTTACATGCATTCTTTTTTTGACCCCTGCGTTTGCGGTCGGTGGCCAAATTAATTGTGCTTGCCTTTTTCGCCGCAGAGGGATATGCAATACAGACCGGTTGTGCCGTGAATCAGTCACGAATCAGGCTGGTATTGTGAGCGAGGAAATTTAGTCTATGGACAAGCGACGTGCCCTCCGAGTGAAAGAGGAAATGAGCCTGACCGTAACCTACGCCGCCCCTGGCGGCAGTCGCAAGGCGCTGCAAGTGCTGAGCAAGGATATTTCGGCCACAGGCATGCAGTTGCGCACCCCCGACTTTGTCCCGGTCGGAACCCGCCTGCAAGTTGAAGTTCTGCTGCATACCCTTCAGAAAATGATCCAAACACTAGGAGTGGTGCGCTGGGTTCGCGAAGCGGACGGGTTGGCCATGTACGAAGTCGGCATGGAATTCGAAAACTTGTCCGCCGAGAACGCTTCTGTTCTTCGACAGTTCATTCAAGTGAGAACCGGCGGGCAACAGGATAAGTAACCATTGATAATTATGAGCAACCAACCACAATCCCAGCCGAATGATACCATAGCCTTGGTTGACGAAATGGTCCGCAGCCTGGCCGTGCTGGTTAATATTGCCGTTGTATATCACCACCGGCACCCGGTTTTCAAGCGGGCGGTGGCTGACCGCACATTTGATTTCGAGCAGGCGATTAACGCTTGCAACGGCAAGTTAACCCTGACTTTCAAAGACAACCAAATCTTCTATCGCGGCGTTGCGCTCGAACCTGCCAGTCCGATGTTCAGAAAGCTGGCCGCCATGTTGCTGTCCAAGGGGGTCGCGGGGCTTTCCTGGCATCGTGGAATTACGGGCGATGAGCTGACCTGTTTTGTCGACATTGTTGTCAATCTTGCGGGAAAGAACGGAAGACCGTTGCAGGCTCTGCTGCAGGAGCGCAATCTTCCGCACATTCGTGAAGTCAAGGCTAAAACAACCTACGGGCCGGGCACTGCCATGAAAGCTGACTCCGCTGCGCCTAGTCGCAAGGCGGCAGCCGGGCCGGAAGCATCCTCCGTCGAGCCGGAGCCTGCCGCGGCTAAACCGCCGCCAACTTCGGGACAACGAGTTTTTGAACTGGACCTGGGTGATTTTGAGGAGCCACCCCCGGAACCTCCGGTGAGTCTCGCACCCGATCACACCTTCCGCCTCCCGCCCGATTTGAAAAGTGTTGACCATGCCAGCATTCTGCAAATAAGGATGCTTTGCCAGGAGGTGATTGAGGATTACGACAAGGGCAAAGCCAGCAAGCACGAGGCGGCGGCCCGACTGAGCCATCAGTTTGAGGTTCAACTGGACAATAAGCTGGAAGAACTCCACCGTGAGGCGGAAATTCGAATCCGTCGTTTGGAAAATATCAAGGACCTGGTCATGCAGGAGCTTGAACAACGTGCTCTGGCCGCCTTGGTGGTTGATCGGCAGTTGCGGGTTTTAAGTATGAATCGCTCGGCCCGCGAGCTGCTGGGATCAATCAATGCAGCGGAACCGGACAGTGGCCTGGCCCGCTTCATTCACTCCGGGCAGGAGAAGGAAACGGTCGAGATCAACGGGGTTTTTCGTCAGGCGCACATGATTATTTCCAACAGCGGAGAAAACAACGGCACCGCCATATTGATTTGCCTGGAGCCTTGCTGAGCAGCATCAGTCAGCGATAGGAAAAGATTCGCGCCGGCTGCCAAACTCGGAGGCGGGTTTTTCGGCCAAAATAGCCACTTTAGCGACTTCTCGGCGGCGATAGCTCAAGGGGGAGGGCGGCACCGCAGGCGTGTGCGACGGGTCGCGCCTGACCTCTTAAAACCCCGATTTCGGTCAAAAATCAGGTTTCTAAGCTGTCTTTTACTTCCAACACGGAATCTCCAATGACCAATCAAAACCTGCCTGTAGTGGCCATTGTCGGCCGCCCCAATGTCGGCAAGTCCTCTTTGTTCAATCGACTGGCTGGCCGCCGTGTCTCCATTGTCCACCGGGAGAGCGGGGTGACCAGGGATCGTGTGGTCAGCCCGGTGCATTTGGCCGGGCGGCAATGTCTCCTGACCGACACTGGCGGGCTGGGTGTTTTCGCCGACGACGGCAGGGTGTCGGCATTTGACCGTCTGATCCGTGATCAGGTTGAAGAGACGATCCGAGAGGCCGACTGCCTGATTTGGGTGGTGGACAGCCGGGATGGGATTACTGCCCTGGACCGGGAATTTGCCCGGCTGCTGCGTCGTGGCGGCGCCTCCCAAGTTATCGTTGCCGTCAACAAAGCCGACAATGCGCAGCAGGCGGAAGCCGCAGCCAACGAGTTCGCCGCACTGGACTGGCAGCCGGTGGTTCCGATTTCGTGCAGTCATGGCCGCAATCTTCAAACATTGGTGGCGGAGCTGGCGGCTCGGCTGCCGCTCTCAGCTCCCTCGGAAATCGAAAAGCCGGGCCTGCAACTGGCGGTCGTCGGCCGCCCCAATGTCGGCAAGTCCTCCCTGGTCAATGCTCTGCTTGGTGAACCGAGAGTGATGGTCAGCGACATCGCCGGCACCACCCGCGATGCCGTTGATATCCCGATCACCGTGCAAAATGACCAGGAACGAGCCCTGTTCACCCTGATCGACACCGCCGGGCTGCGCCGGAAACGCCGGGTCGACAGTGCGGTCGAGCTGTTCAGCGTCATGCGTGCGGAAAACGCCATCAAGCGCAGCCAGGCAGTGGTTTTTGTGGTCGATGCCGGGGACACGAACTCGGCTCAGGATCGGCGCATCGCGCGCTTGATCGAAAGTGAGAATAAGCCATGCATTATTGTTGCCAACAAATGGGATTTGGCCGGGCGGCATGTCAAGATGCGTGAGATGCGCCGCCGTCTGGAACAGTCCCTGCCATTCATGCAATACGCCCCGATCATCGGAGTCTGCGCAGTCAGCGGCTACAATCTGCAGAGCCTGCTCGAAGCGCTCTTCGAACTGCGCGAGCGAGCCAGCCTGAAAATCCCCACCGCCATGGTCAATCAGTTTGTTCATGACGTTTTTGCGCGGACACCGCCGCCGGCCGAGAAAAGGGGGCGCCTGAAGTTCTTCTACGGCACCATGGTCGGCAATCCGCCGCCGCAGTTTCTTCTGTTCGTCAACGATGGCAGGCTGGCCCGTGAAAACTATCGGCAATACCTGAAAAACCAGTTGCAGTCAGCCTTCTTCCCGAAGTCAGGATTGCCCGTCTCCATTCGTTTGCGCTCCCGCCGCTGACAAGACCTGGTCCAGGATGGACAAGGCATCGTCAACCTCGGTTTCGCCGACCGTAAGTGGCGGCAGCAGCCGCAGGGTGTTCTCTCCGGCAGACAGGATCAAAAGCCCCGCCTTTGCCGCCCCTTGCAGCACGGGCTTGACCGGGGTTCGCAAGTCAATGCCGAGCATCATGCCGACCCCGCGAACCTCTTCTATTAGAGTATGCCTTCGCCCCAGTTCATCGAGTCCGGCACGCAGCAGCCCCGACATTCGGCGGGCATGATCGAGCACATTGTCCTGCTCGAAAGTCTCGAAGACCGCCAGGCCGGCGGCGCAGGCCAGCGGATTGCCGCCGAAAGTGGAGGCGTGCGTTCCGGGTTCGAAAATATCGGCCCACTGTTCTCGTACGACAAAGGCGCCGATCGGAAAGCCGTTGCCCAAAGCCTTGGCCAGAGTCATGCCGTCGGGCTCGACACCATAATGCTGAAAGGCGAACATCTCACCGCTCCTGCCCATGCCGCACTGAACTTCATCGAAGAGCAGCAGGATTCCGCGATCATCGCAGAGGCGGCGCAGTTGCCGCAGATATTCGACATTGGCCGGGATCACCCCGCCCTCCCCCAGTATCGGTTCCACCAGCACCGCCGCGGTTGACGAGTCGAGCGCCTGCTCGGCCGCCTTGATCGAATTGAAGGGAACATGCACGAATCCCGGAGTGTCCGGTTGAAATCCCATTCTGTACTTGGCTCGGCCGGTCGCCGCCAAAGTGGCCAGTGTACGGCCATGGAAGGAATTCTCCATGCATACAATGCGGCACCTTCCCGAGCCGCCGCCCCAGCGGCGGGCAAATTTGATGATCCCCTCGTTCGCCTCGGCGCCGCTGTTGCAGAAGAAAACTCTTCCTCCGAAGGCAAGTTGGGAGACGACCCGGGCCAGCCGTGGCTGGAGCTGGTTGTAGAACAGGTTGGAAACATGTACCAAAGTGGCGGCCTGGCGCTGAATCGCCTCGGTTACGCGAGGGTGGCAATGGCCGAGGTTGCAAACGCTGATGCCGCTGGTGAAGTCCAAATACTCCCGTCCTGTCTGGTCCCATACCCGGGACATGGCGCCGCGGGCTAGAACCAGCTCCGGCGAATAGGTGGGCAGGACAAACTGTCGTTGCAGGTCTATTGTTTCAGACAAAGTCGTCATCCGCCGATTCTCCCTGTGTTATTATCAGTTCCGCCTGGGTTTCCAGGCTGCGTCGCACACTTTCAATCTTTTCAACCGGGATTTCACCGACCGGGCGCAATACCACCAGCCCCTTGAAAAGGTAGTTTGCCAGCGCATTGCGCCAGGCGCTGGCTGAGTCGGCCAAAAGCTTCTGTCCGGCCATTGGTTCGAAACAAAAGCGCAGTACGCTCAGGTGGTATCCGCACTGGCGTAGAAATTCCCGTTCTTCAAAACCATCCTCCAGCTCCGAGGCGAACAAGTCGAGCGTCAGCCGACAGTTCGGGTGCATTACTTCATGGATTAAGTTTCCGATCAAGTCCCACTGCGGAGACTGCGGAAAGACGAATGGAAATCTGGCTTGCAGGCAGACATTGACATCCTGCGGCGCCGCCGCCACCATCAGGTCTCGCAGAAACCTCACGCTCAGGCCAAACCGCGAGGACGTATCATCGCCCGCGTGGCGACCGATTCCGAAATCAAAAACTACGGTGCCCACCCCGTGTTCGCGCAGCCTTGCCAGTCGAGATCCGGCCAGGCTGAGGAGCTGGTTGCGGTGGGTTTCGGACAAGCCGCTGAGGTTTCGCATCGCTTCGGGGGCGATCAGGTCGCGTGCCGCGGCTACAGTCAATCCCCGGTCAGACAAACTCTGCCACTGGGATGGTGTGTCCAGATACTCGCAGGGCAGCTCCAGAACCCGCAGAACATCGCTTTGCGCCACTTGGTCAAGCCAGGCGGATTGATTGCTGTCAGGTATGGAAAAGACTAATGGTTTCATAGGCTAGTCCAATATCACCAAAGTAGCGGCCATTACCGCCATTCCCGATATCAAGCCGTAAATACACAGATGATGCTTGCCATAGCGCTCGGCGGCGGGCAGAAGTTGATCGAGGGAAATGAACACCATGATTCCGGCGACCCCGGCAAAAACCACGCCGAAAAATATCTCTCCCAGCAAGGCGCGCAAGAGGAAAAAACCGACGATCGCGCCCAGTGGTTCTGCCAGCCCGGACACAAATGAGAGCAGAAAAGCCTTGCGTCGACTGCCGGTGGCATAGTAGATAGGCACTGAAATAGCGACGCCTTCGGGGATATTGTGGATGGCGATGGCGATGGCGATGGTCACTCCGAGGGCGGGATCGCGCATGGCGGCGGTGAAAGTTACCAGCCCCTCCGGGAAGTTGTGAATGGCGATGGCCAAGGCGGAAAGCAGTCCCATGCGATGCAGTGCCCGAGTGTCCGCCGGAACCTTTTCATGGGGTTGGGCAATCTCCTCCACTCTATGCAGCTCGTGTGGATTCTCAAAGGACGGCACCAAGCGGTCGATCGCCCCGATCAGCAGCATGCCGCCGAAGAAGCCGAGAGTTCCAAGCAGCTCCCCGCCAAGGCCACCAACGCCGTCGCCCAGCGACTCAAACGCCTCCGGCATGATTTCAACAAAGGAAACATAGATCATCACCCCGGCGGAAAACCCTAGAGCAACGGCCAGAAACCGGGTGTTGGTGCGTTTGGCGAAAAATGCGATGGCACCCCCCACTCCGGTCGAAAGACCGGCGAACAAAGTCAGGACGAATGCAAAACCGATACTGCCTTCCATTTCCATAAAGCGTAGTCCTTAGTTTTATTGATTTCATGACTTCGTGTCTTCATGACTCCGGGCTGACG
>SLNM01000014.1 GCA_007133055.1 Lentisphaeria bacterium | reverse complement strand
GTTAAACAGGCTCCTGTTTCATTTTTCCGTCCGAGGATTTCAGCACTGAGCGGAGGTTTTCAGGATCGCGCAGGCCGACGATGAACTCGCGGGTGCAGGCCAGGGAATTCTTTCTCAGCCGCAGCAACCGTCCGATCCAAGCACCGATAAAAAGTACCAGCCATAGACGAAAATACCAACGCGGTCGGAAACCCTGTCCGACCAGAAAACGCAACAGTGTTCCCTGCGCCCGGGCATAGGCCAGATGCTTGGACCAATCAGCCGGACGAGGCGGGTGGCAAACCTGGGCCCGAGGAAAATAACTGACTCGCAGCTCCGGCCTGACGGCAAGCAGTTGAGTGAGAAACAGAGTATCTTCGCCCGCCGGTAATACGGCCTCTCTACCCGGACCAACCCGTGGATTGAATTGTAGATCAGTCAGCAATTCGAGCCTGAATAAGTAGGCCCAAAGATAGGTGTGCCGAATCGGGCTGGGACGGCGCCATCGAATGTGTCCGGATGTGGGAAGACAAAGGCGGCTGACTCTCCTGCGCTGTTCGTTCGACAGTGTCTGCTCGGACCACCGTACACGGCCCAGACAGAGCGCCAAATCTTCCTCCATCGCCCGCTTGACCATGGCGAGGAAGGAAAGATGGCAGAATACTCTGGCATCGTGAAAATAAATATACTGAAACCCATCCTGCCGAGCCCGAACCAGCCCCCGGTTTCTGGCTGCGGAAACAGAGAAGCAGGAAGTTGTTTCGACTTCGGCTCCTGGCAGGGCGCGGATTAACTCGCTGGGCAAACCGCCCTTTTCGGACTGATAGACAATCAAAATATGGACGGCCGAGCCAAGGTGCTCATGAAAGTTTTGCAACGATGCCGGCAGCACACTCCGGCAATGGGATAATTCGGCTTCGGTAAGTGATACTTGAACCAGCAAACGGTTCTTCATTATGTGTGCTCCAGATGGATTTCCTTGCGCTTAAACATGACTTCCGGCAAACAACCCTGCCTGCGCCAACGGCGCCCCGCCTATCAGACCGGGGGCAACGCCCCGGTAACCGCAACCGTGTAACCGGTGCGCTGTAAGCGCCCCGCATTTGGCTCGTGAATTTCTCAGGCTAGTGTCGTGTCACGACACTATTCAGAGCAAAGCTCCAGCTTCCTCATGATTTGACGAAAATCCCGGGGTATGGCCGCCGTGAACTCCCGGATCACTCCTGTGCCTGGGTGGGGAAAGGCCAGCCGCCAGGAATGCAACATCTGCCGGTCAGGCTCGACCCCCGGAATTTTCTTCCTGCCGCCGTAAACACGGTCGCCCAGGACCGGGTGGTTGAGCTCGGCAAAGTGTACTCTGATCTGATGCGTCCGACCGGTTTCAATAACTACCTCCAGCAAGGTTGCGGATTCGGAGGTGGCAATTACCCGATAGCCGGTGGTGGCAAGTTTGCCGTTCTCCCTGACCACCGCCATCTTCTTGCGGTTCCGCGGATGCCGCCCGATCAATGTTTCAATCCGGCCACTGGTCGCGCCGAAATCACCGACTACCAGTGCCAGATATTTTTTCTCGACCGTTCTTTGCTTGAAGGCATGTTTCATCCTGGACCAGGCATCGGGGTTTTTTGCCACCACCATCAGGCCTGAGGTTTCCTTGTCCAGCCGATGTACAATGCCGGGGCGCATCTCGGAATCGAGCATGGAGGCAAAGGTCTGATTATCATAGTAAAGCAAACCATGCACCAGAGTACACTGTCTTTGGTTGCGAGTAGGATGCACAACCAGGCCGGGGGGCTTGTCCACAACCAGCAGATCGGCGTCTTCGTAAACAATGTCAAATGAAACCGGTTGCGGTACGATCGTGGCATCTTCCTCCGGCGGCCATGTGACCGTGATGATATCGCCCGGGCACAGACGCCGCGAGACTGCGGCAGGAGCATCGTTGATCAGCACCAACTGATCGGCAATGCACCTTTGCACCATGACCCGCGAGCGGTCGACGGAAAGCCGCCCGAGAAACTTGTCCAGCCGTTCACCACGAGCTTCGTCTGGAACTGTCAGCGAAATGGTCGATGGCGCAGTATTTTGCCGGAGCCGGTAACTGGAGTTCATGATCCGGCCTTGTGTTTTTGAAGTTCGACGCGGGCGCGAGGCAGGCATTCAGGATGTTGACGCTGCAGGAACGCCAGCATTCTTTCCCGAACATCGACACGCAAGTTCCAGGCGCTGGGCGAATCGGCGGCACTAAGAAGAATGCGGATTTCAACCGTCCGTTCACTGGCGTTGGTTACCTGCACGTTACTGACCTGACCGTCCCAGTATGCATGGTTTTCCAGAATCCTCGCCAGTTCCTGTCTGACAGACTCAACAGGCAGAGTATAGTCGGCATAGATGAAAACCGTGCCCAAAATTTCGGCGCTGCTTCTGGTCCAGTTCTGGAAAGGAGTCTCAATGAAATAGGTGGTTGGCAGAACCAGGCGCCGTTTGTCCCAGATACGCACAACAACATAGGTCAGATTGATTTCATCAATCCATCCCCATTCATTCTCGACAATGACCACGTCGTCAATGCGAATAGGCTGGGTAATCGCAATTTGGATGCCGGCCAGGATAGTGACAATTACTTTCTGGGCGGCAAAGCCAATGACCACACCGGCCACCCCGGCCGAGGCCAGCAGGCTGACTCCGATGCGCCGAATCCCCTCAAAGGACATCAGCACCAGAGACAGCGCCACCAATACAATAAGGAAAACAACGATGCTTTCGAGCACCTTAAACTGAGTAAAAACACGCCGGGCCCTAAGATTGTCGCGAACCCCCAGATCGTAGCGCAACAGTAATGCACGCCTGGCCAGAGCCACCGCCTGAACCAGCGTACAGCTTATAAAAACTATCAGCAGAATCGACAGCAAATGCTCGATCGTCTCTGCCAGCTCCGGTTCCGGCGCAACCAATCGAAGTGGCAGACGGGCAGCCACAGTCGCGATCAGAAGAAAGAGCGGAAGCACCAGCCTGCGTCGCAAAGCACGAGCAACATCCTCTTTCATGTGCTCTCCCCATTGCCGCAGGCGCCTGCGTAAATACAGCAGAGGCACCAGCAACAAAACAAAAATCAACAGAGAACCGGCGATGTACTGCAATTGCGGACTCATGGCATCTACTCCATTGCTTCACGGTCGCCCGATCATTCCCATCTTGCATACAGGTTGTATTCGGTGCCCTGCCTGGCTGGATCTTGTGCGAAAAGGTGCAGGTTGACGATCAATGGCGACGATTAAGGATTGCGATTAGGCAAAAAAATCGTCTGCCCTAATCGTCCGCTTAATCGTTTTCCGATGGCTCATGAATTAATCAGGCTAGTGTACTGTACCGCCAGCCCCGGGAGGTTGCAAAGCCGCTTCGTACTCATAAGGATTCATACTGCCGGTTCGATAGCCTTCCAAGTCGAGAGCGACATAGCGGAACCCCGCCCGCCTGCCGCATTCCGCAATCCGTCGGCGATTATTGTCCTCGCAAGCCCGGGACAGCTCGGCGGGCGCCAGCTCGAGCCGCACGATGTCCTCATGATAACGAGCGCGAAACTGACCAAACCCAAGTTCGCGCAGAACCTCTTCGACCGCGCCTACCGCCCGCAGTTTTTCCTCGGTAATGCGTGTATAGTGGGGAAAACGCGAGGCCAGGCAGGCAAAGGCCGCCTTTTCCGCCGTCGGCAGTCCCAGTTTTCGGGAAAGCGCCCGAATTTCCCGCTTGCCCAGGCCGGCATCAAGCAAAGGAGTAACCACTCTCCGTTCACGCCCTGCCCGACGGCCGGGGCGGAAATCGCGCAAGTCGTCAAGATTGCTGCCGTCAGCCAGGCACTCGATATCGTGTTCGCGCGCCACCCGCCACAGAGTATCGAACAATTCGCTCTTGCAAAGGTAGCAACGGTCGGGAGGATTGTCGGCAAACCCCTCCACCGCCAGCTCATTGGAATCTATGATCAGGTGACGGATACCCATATGGCGAGCCAGCTCAGAAGCCTCCTTTTGTTCGTGCTCCGGATAGAGCGGCGACCTGGCGGTGATGGCCAAGGCTCTCTCGCCAAGTTCCTGGACCGCCACTGCCGCCAGCAAAGTGCTGTCAAGCCCCCCGGAAAAAGCCACCGCCAAACTGCCACACTCCCTGATCCGACGACGCAAGTCCTGTTCACGATCGGATAATTCCGACATAGTTCGAATCCTTATAGCAAACTTTTTTTATTTTTGCGGCCATTATATGGGCCTGCCGCACCGGTTCGGGCAGTCGGTACCTTATTGCGCAACGCAGTATCAGTTCGATGGATGAAGACAAGTCAGCCAGGTGCCCGGGACTGACAAAAACCGGCTTAACCGCCTTTCTTGTTCGTACCGCCGCTCCGATTATCTCACCTTTGTCGTACAAATACTGAAAACTGCCTTTCGCCACTCCCGGCTCCCGGTATTCGCCGGTCAGACGGCTTTTTGCGCATCCGATACTCGGCAGCCCCAGCCACAGCCCCAGATGCGCGGCCAGGCCGAAACGCTGCGGATGGGCTATCCCCTGACCGTCGAAGACCACTGCGTCCGGACAATGGTTCAGTTGGCTGAAAGCAGCCAGAATCGCCGGCGCTTCGCGGAACGACAGAAGTCCGGGCACGTATGGCCAGGCAGCCGATGCCGTACCACTGCCAACCTCTATCACCCGGCCTTCGGGAAAAGTCATGACCACAACCGCGGCAATGAATTGATGTCGCCCGCATATCGCCATGTCCACTCCGGC
>SLNM01000245.1 GCA_007133055.1 Lentisphaeria bacterium | reverse complement strand
CGACCTCGGACCTCGGACGGTAGATACAACGGCGGCGGCCCGCCGTCCCCAAAACTAGCGATTGCGGCAGACGATTGTTGTGCGTGATCGTAGATTCGTAGTCGTCAGCCGCTTCTGTCCTTTATTTGTTCAGTTGGATATTGAGTGTTGGTTCTGGAAAGGCACTGACGTGTCCCCTATTCCAAGTCATCCGATAGTCTTTCCAGTTCGGCACTGCTCATGGCTACGCGAGGGGTCAGGAAGATGAGCAGTTCAGTTTTAGTAACTTCATCCTGTGTGCGACGGAAAACGGAGCCAATCAAGGGCAAATCGCCGAGCAATGGCACTTTCCGAGTATTGGTGGTTTGCTTGTCCTCCATCAGTCCCCCGATAACAATGGTCTGTCCGTCCTGGATCGCCACCCGGCTGGAAGCCGAGCGTTTGGCGAAGACCGGTGCCACGACCCCGGCGGAGATCGGCACGGTGTCTCCGGTCAAGGTTGATATTTCCGGGGCGACATCCAGGATTACCAATCCCTGGTGGTTGATGTGCGGGGTCACCTCCAGGATTATGCCGATGTCTTCATACTCGATTGTATTAATGGTCTGACCGGTTTCCGTGATGCGTGTGTTACGGATAAACGGTACGTTCTGTCCCACGGTAATGGTGGCGGTTTGGTTGTCGCTGGTTAGGATATAGGGACGCGACAGCACCTCGAGTTCGCCCACCTCCTTCAAGGCTCGCAAGGCGATTTCAACATCCTGCTCGATCATGCGAAAAAACAGTCCGCCAACGGCGTTGTCCAAGCCGAAGTCGGTGAACAGCGAAACACCCTGGCCCGACGCCCGAAGATTAAGGACGGAGAATTCCATGCCGAGATCGCTGCGGTCCGTCCGCGTCACCTCGGCGATGACCGCTTTGATCAGAACCTGTGGCACCGGGCGATCCAGGTTGTCAATAATGTTTCGGATTTGTTCGAAGTTTCGGGGGACGGTCATAATCATCAGTGAATTTGTGTCCTCGTCGGCCACCACCCGCACTTGTCCGGCCAGGTTAACCGTTCCGGCTGCGACCGAGGCGGGCGGTGTCGATTGAGTGCGCGGAGCACGAGCCTGTTGATTTCTGTCGCCGCCGTTCTGGATGCCTGTCGTTTCCGCGAATAGGTTGTTGAGGACGGTTTCCAGGTTGTTGGCCTTGGCGTTACGCAGGGGGTAGAAAAAGACGGCCTGCTCGGCGGCCGGATCGGCGTCCAGTTGGCGCAGAACATCTTCGATGACCGCCAACAGTTCGGCGGGCCCGCTGAAAACCACCGTGTTAGTGCGTTCGTCAGCGGCAACCGTGACATTTTGGGCTTGCTGCCCTTCGCCGGGGAGGCTGGTTTCCACGCCACTTTCGGCTGAACGGAAGCGCCGGGTCGCCGCCCGCATGGCCGCCGCCTGGGCTTGGTTGCGAAGAGTGGGGGTGTCCCCAAAAATTTCGTTGATTAAGCGGGCTGCATTAACCGCGTTGGCATATTGCAAATGCATTACCTTTATTTCAGCCACCGATCCCAGGTGGGTGTCAACGGCTCGCACAATCTCGACGATGCGCCGCACATTTGCTTCGGTGTCGGTGAGAATCAGGGTGTTGCTGCCAGCATTGGCGGACAGGTTGGCATAGGCAGGGACCAGGTCGGCAATATCCTGACGCAGCCGGGCTGCCTCGACATAGCGAAGCGGGATAACCTGCGTTACAATGCGGTCGCTTACCCCGATGTTTTCAATGTCAGTTCCACTGCGAACCGGGACATTGGACAAGCGGGCCTCGGCCAGGGGGACAACCCGCAAAACACGGTTGGTTTGGAGTACCGCATAGCCTTTGTCCTTGAGGGCGCTGCTGAGTAGTTCGACCGCTTCTTCGGGAGACACCGGCTGTTTGCTGACAATGGTTATACGCCCCTCGACGCTGACGGTTTTGATGACAATGAATCCGGCGGTTTCCGATAAAAAGTCGAGGATGGCGTCAAGCGAGGCACCGCGAAAGTTCACTGCTATCCTTCGAGGTTGGCTGTCGGAGAAGTCCCGCTCTTCCGAGATATTGGCCTCACGGGTATCGTTGGCGTTGCCAACCGCGGTTTCCGCAACCCAGTTTTCCGCGGCCAGGCCCGGCCGCGAGAACGCCGCCACAATCACCATTGCAGAGATCGATTGCCTAATCATTTTTCGGTATCCCATGATAATGCTTCCTTTTGGATTTCGCCTTCGTTCGGCTTGGTTATGTCCATGCTTGCAGGTTAGTTTCCTCCAAGCTGTTCGAGTCTTCGTTGGCGCATGCGCTCGATAATTTCTCTTTGATCTTCCGAAATGGCGGTGGGCCGCCTTGCGGAAGGCGCTGAGTGAGCAGTGCCGTGGCCGCCGTCTCCCAGTTGCGTTGGTGCGCGGGTATGACCGCCGCCGACCGCTTCCCCGGCTAAATTATGACCAATTGAAATTCCAGTGATCGTTTCGCCATTGTCAAAATCCAAATGCTCCAGGGTAATTGCCGCGATGGTTCCGCCCGCTGCTTGCTCCCCGGTACGGTAGCGATTCACTGCGCCAGTGCGTATGTCTTCCAGAAAAGCCACATGCAAATGGTTGTCGCGAACTATGCCGACCAGTACCAGCGAGCGTTCAGGTCTTTCCGTGCGTATGGGCGGCGATACCGAAATCGGCGTTGTTGGCGCCGGGCGTGAGCGGTCGCGCAAAAATATGTTTCGTTCCATTATAACTTGATAGCGTTCCCAGCCCATGTCTTCTCCGCTTTCCGCGGCAAGTGCCGCCCGATTGCCGTCTGAAATGAATGCAGCCGCAATAAAAGCAACATGCAGGACCAAAGCGCACCGGGTGTTTTTGCCTATGCCGTTTATTCGACTCATGTTCCACTTGTCCCTTGCTTTCAACTGGTCATTGGTTATCTCGCAATCGCATCCTGCTTGTTTCGGACGGTGCCGGCCATGAACAGAGTGGATATTTTCAATTGCACCGTCAGGTCGTCATGGCCGTCAGTCCGAGCCGTCATTTGCATCTCCGTCACCCGCACTGGCAGATTGGAACTCTCCAGCAGCCAGATGAATTTGGCAATCTTTTCCATGCTGCCGCCGCCGACAACTAGAAAAACCAGCTCCCGCATGTCCTCGTGTTCAACCAACCGCTCGGGTCGGATCGATGTCAACGGCATGGTGGCTTCCTGTGCCCAATTTCGTAATGCGTGCAGTATTTGGCTTTCAGCTTGTCCCTGTCTCTCGGGCAAACTGCTCCCCAGCACTTCGCCCCAGTTTTCACTGAATTGCCGCCGGCGTGATATGAGAAGGCGCCCACGCTCCAGCAGGTCAAGCATTGCCTCCTGTTCCTGCTGCGCCAGCCGACGATGTTCCAACCATGGTGTCAGAATCAGTCGGTCGGCCGACACCAGCAGAATGGCGGCCAGAGCGGTCAAAGCAATGTACTTCTCGCGTTTTGACAAAATCATTCGTCTGCAATGCCCTTTGTTCTTTCAACCAGCAGAAATGCAATGGAAAATGTGGTTTCCGCGCCGGCTTCGCGCAGATATAAAGTTTTCACCTGCTGAAAACGGGGATTCCGACGCAAGCGATCCAACGTTTCCAGTATGGCCGCTTCGCCGTCCGATTTGCCAGCCAATGTTATCTGCATGTTTTCTCCGATGGCCAGACGGCTTAACCAGATAGGCTGCTCTGTCGGTATGGCCAATGACAATTCGCGCAATGCCTCCAGCAACCGCGGGCGTTTTTCAGTCCAGTCCAGCCACATGGAGTAGCGTTGCCAGAAGACCTCGGCTTCTTGTCGCAGCTCCGCCTGCATTGCAACTTGTTCTCGCAGTTTGGCCAGCCGCCCTTGTTCCATCATCCATATTGTCAGCGGGACAGCGACCATCAAAAACAACGCTGCCAGGCCGGCGGCCAGGCGAACCCGGGATTGTGTCCAATAGTTTTGCCTCCTGGGTTCAAGACGCGAATGAAGAAAATCAAGCGATGCCCTGGAATCCTTGCTGCCTGGATGCAGTAGGGCAAGCAGCTCGTTCTTTCGCAGTCCATCGATTTTGGCGCCCTCAAACTGTGATGAGGGGTCAATCTCTGCCGCCTCCGCCGGTGCGAGCCGGTCAACCAATGCAACCGGCATGCCAAAGGCCTTTTCCGCCATCAATCTAAGTTCCTCGTCCCCCAGCCTTGTTCCATTGCATAAAAACAGCCTGTCCAGCCATTCTTCCACGCGATCGGCCAGTGCGATTTTTATCTGGTTAACCATTTCTTTTTGCCATTGCCCCACTTTCCGCGAGGCATCGTCCGATGCCTGGTCTATGTTGACCGGCCAGTGATGTAGCTTACGCACTCTGCCATGGTCGCGCCAAATCAGCTCCATCCGTTCCGGGCGCACCAGCAATATCAGGCAATGGTTGACCGCGGGTTCGAGCGTGTCCGCCAGGGAGAGGGCGGTTGCGGTCATCGATTTCACCTGCCTGCCTGCCGCCTGCGCCACCCTCATAATCACCTCTTTCCGATCACGGAGCAATGCCGCCATAAAAACTCTGATTCCTCCGTGCTGGGCAACCGCACCAGGCTGACTCCGGTTCCCATTGGCTGTGTCAGCCAAGGTCGGGGGATGAGCCAAAAAATAGTCAAACAACAATTTTTCCGGCTCAATGGCAAAGCTCTGTTCGATTGCAAGGCGAATCATGCCTGCCAGCGTGGGAGTGTCCGCTTCGGGAAAGGTCTTTTCTTTGACCAGCAACCACTTGGCGGGAAGACCAATGCGCACGGCATGGGCGG
>SLNM01000301.1 GCA_007133055.1 Lentisphaeria bacterium | reverse complement strand
TAATTCATGCGAATTTGGCCATGAGTCATTATATATTCATGTTCAACACGATGGTAAATTTACCGTAAAAAACTCCCCCGCCCCCTTTTGCATATTTCGAGTGTTTCGCGGTTGCTTAAAACATGGAACGGAAAATGAGCGATGCGTCAGTGAAAGGTGGAAAGCTCGCGGGGGGTTGACGATAGCGGCGACGAGAGCGGATTACGAGTGAAGCTAATCGTCCATCGTTCGCGCCTGCCAAGCCGTAGGCCATGCGAAGGCTGGTCGCCGTTCTCGATATTCCGGTTGTATGTTCCAAGCGCTGCACCTTCGACTGACGCATTACAAAATGAACCAACCGCAGTTTGAATTGTCTAAACTGTCGGTTATGTTACTTTCAGATCAACCGAAGGAACAATCATGAACGTCATTATGTACAGCCTGCTCCGCCTTGGCCGCCTGCTCCCGGCGCTGCCCTTTGGGGGTGTAGTCGCTTGACGTTCGAGCGTTTCGTCAGTTAAGCCTGCATTCCCTCAGCCGGGAAGCAGGCTTTTTTTGTTTTATTCCATGCTTGTCGAACATAAACAGTATTCATCCACATACATAATTAGAGGGAAATCAAATGAAAACTTCCAAATATGCTCAGCCGCAGGGTTTTGAAATGGCTCGTCGCGACTGGCCTTCGCGGTCAATCCGGAAAAGTCCGATCTGGAATGCGGTCGATCTGCGGGATGGCAATCAGGCTCTTCCCGATCCGATGAGTCCGGCCCAGAAGAAACGCTATTTCCAGTTGTTGTGCGAGATAGGTTTCAAGGAAATTGAAGTCGGCTTCCCCTCGGCTTCCCGGGATGATTTTCAGTTCTGCCGTGATTTGATCGAGCAGAAGCTGATTCCCGACGATGTCACCATCGCCATTCTGACCCAGGCCCGCGAACCTTTGATCAAGCGCAGTTTCGAGGCTCTGCGCGGGGTGGGCCGGGCGATCTGCCATGTTTATATTGCCACCAGCGATTTGCACATGAACTATGTGTTCAGGAAAGACCGGGCTCAGACGGCGGACACGGCGCTGGCCTCGGTCGAGCTGATTCGCCGTCAGGCCAAGGCTTTGGGCGACAGCGAAATCAGGCTGCAGTTCTCGCCGGAGGAATTCACTGACACCGATCTGGATTTTGCCGTCTCCCTATGCGATCAAGTGGTGGAGACCTGGCAGCCGGAGCGGGGCAAGAAGGTGATATTGAACCTGCCTGCCACCGTGGAGCGAAGAATGCCGAATCAGTACGCGGACATGGTCGAGGAGTTCATTCGCCGCCAGCGACACCGCGAGCAAAGCATTATCTCGGTGCATGCGCATAACGACATGGGCTGCGCGGTGGCTTCCACCCAGATGACCCTGCTGGCCGGGGCGGACCGGGTCGAGGGCACTTTGTTCGGCCATGGTGAGCGCTCGGGTAACGTTGACCTGGTGACCATGGCTCTTAACCTGCAATATTTTGGAATCGACACCGGCCTGGACTTTCATGATGTCGAATCCATCCGGGACGAAATAATCAAGCTCACCGGGATGCCGGTTTCGCCCCGCCATCCCTATGCCGGCGAGCTGGTATTCAGCGCCTTCTCCGGTTCCCACCAGGATGCCATCCACAAAGGACTGGCCGGGCGCGAGCAGTTGACCGGCGATTTCGGCGGTTGGAAAATACCCTATCTGCATATTGACCCGGCCGAGCTGGGCAGGCGCTACGAAAAATTCATTCGCATTAACAGCCAGTCGGGCAAAGGCGGCATTGCGCATGTCCTGGAAACCGACTATAAAGTGCGGTTGCCCAGGGCGTTGCTGATAGATTTCAGCCGTCACGTCCAGCAATTGGCCGATCAGGTGTCGCGGGAAATTGAAAGCAGCGAAATTTGGCAGTTGTTCAACCAGTGCTACAACCGGCAGGAGGGCCCGTTGGTCATGGATAAGTACTGGCCCCGACCCAACCACGATGACCCGGCCCGTATCGACGGCGAGGTGCATGTGCGGTTCAAAGGCGAGCGGCATGAGCTGACTGCATCGGCCAACGGACCGGTCGCCGCCTTTGTTCATGCCCTGGAGAAACTGTCGCTGCCGTCATTTTCGCTGGAGGAATATGAGGAGGATGCGATCGGCAGCTCGGCCGATGCCCAGGCGATAACTTTTGTCCGCCTGGACGATGACGAAAAACGGTCGTGGTACGGCATCGGCTTCGATCAGAACATCGACCAGGCCGCAGTCCGTGCCGTGGTGTCGGCACTTAATCGGATGTTGGAGGGGAAAGGCGAAAACGTTGCCAAATAAACGGGGCGCTATATTTGCGCCGGTTCTGCAAAAGGTTTACTGTCAACATGTTTCGTATTGCTCCCAGAAAGGTTATTCGAGTTTGGCGGCGGCTTGACTTTCCGCTTTTGCTGCTTTCCGCGATTCTGACCATGGTTGGGGTTGTTTTCATTTACGGTGCCGGCCAGCAGATCGGCGGCAGGTTTGCCGGGTTGTGGCAGCGTCAGCTTCTATTTTTGGTTCTCGGGATCGCGGTTTTCGCTGGTTTGGTGGCGGTTGACTATCGCCGCCTGGCCCGCTGGTCGTGGCTTGTGTATGCCATTTCCTGCCTGTCTCTGCTTTATGTGCTGTTTTTCGGCGTGGTCATCAACTATTCCAGTCGCTGGCTTGATCTGCCTCTGGGGCCGGTGCATTTGCGATTGCAACCGGCCGAGCTGGCCAAACCGATAGCCATACTATTTCTGGCCTGGCTGGCCTCCCGTCCGTCCATGAACTTTTCGCGTCTGCCGCCCTTGCTTCTATATGGTGCGGTGATGTTGCCGCCGATTTTTTTGGTGGTATTGCAGCCCGACCTGGGGACGGCCATGGTGTTTGTCTGGGTAGGAGTCTGCATCGTGTTTATCGCCGGCATATCCTGGCGCTGGATTGCCTGTGCCGCGGTGCTGGCGGCAGTGGCGCTGCCTTTGGTCTTCTTCACTTTATTGCAGGACTATCAGCGGGATCGGTTGCAGACTCTGGTTAATCCTTCGCGCGACATATCGGCGGCGGGCTGGAATGCGCATCAGGCGCTGTTGGCGGTGGGCAGCGGCGGTGCCTTCGGCAAGGGCTATATGCGGGGAACCCAGCATGTTCTGGGCTATCTGCCCCAGACCGTGGCGCCAACGGACTTTATCTTCTCGGTGATTGGCGAGGAGACCGGTTTTGTCGGAGCAGGAGCGATTGTCTGCGCCTTTATCGGACTTATGATCTGCTGTCTGCGGGCGGCGGCCCGGGCGCCGGACCCGTGCGGGCGGTTCATCTGCGTCGGCGTCGCCGCCATGCTGTTCATTCACGCCTATGTCAATATTGGCATGAGCATATACATGGCGCCGATTGTCGGTCTGCCTCTGCCTTTTCTCAGCTATGGCGGTTCGTTCGCCCTCGCTATCTTTGCCGCCCTTGGCCTGGTTCAGAGCGTCTACGTCCGGCGCGACACACCGCCGCCGCCGGAGAGTTCCAGCACCCGTGTTTAAGCAAGCATGGAACGCCCGTTTTTTGGCTCTTTCTCAAAACGAATGGGTTGCTAATAGTTTTTTCTTAGAATGTGAATTGAAACAAGCTACCCACTCAAAGTGAGAAAGAACCCGTTTTTTTTACTATTCCGTCATTGCCTCCACCTTTTTCAGAATCATCGGTCGCGCCTCCTCCATGATGTCGGCGACATCGGCGTAGTGGAAGGTTCGCTCGTCGAACGAACGCCGCTGCAGTCCGCCCAGGAAACGCTCCTGAAACTCCTGGAAATAGGCGCCGTACAAGTGGTAGCTGTCAGCCTGATGCACATATCTGCCGAGTCTAACCTGCCGGCCGCAAAGTTCGCCGATGCGGCGGGCAACCAATCCCTGCAGCCGGGTCAGCGCGAACATATTCATGAAAGCGGCCTTGTAGGCGTCATTCGAGCGAAAGCGAATATTGCTGTTCAAGTACAGCTCTCCCTCCTCCTCGGTGAGTCGGCACCAGATCGACTGCAAACAGGCCGGGTCATAGCAGTCGTTATCCTCCCAGACCTTCCAGGTGATTGCCTGCGCCCGGCGGCTGTAGGGGGTGGCGGCCAGTTTTTGCGCGATGCCTTCGATCTGGTCGAATGGTTTGTCAAGGGATGGAACGGCGTAGTGAAACAGCCGCTGGTTATAGGTGTATTCCCAGCGGGTGTCGTCCGGATCATGCGAGTCTCGAACCAGATGGTTCTTGATCCCCTCAAGCACTTCCATCACGTACTCCTGCAAGTCTTCGAGACCGCCCGGGAAATCCTTGTGAATCATGGGTTCGCTCAAAGGTTCCTCGACCACTATGGTCATCGTGCAGTCCTTGCTCGGCGGATCGCCGTCCTTGTCGTACATGGTACGCAATGCGCAACCCTCGCGATCAAGCAGAACCAGTGAATTCTCCCACGCCTCGGCAATGCCTTTGCCGCGCGCCATCAGTACTGGAATACCATGCATAGGTCAATCCTTTGTTATTTTTGTTTGATTTATAGGTACAAACGGAAATTCTCAATGTTCCCGAACATTTGACTTCATGTCTGCGTGACTTCGTGACTCCGGGCTTGTTAAAGGCAATGCCTTTGGGACTTCACAGGGGTGAAATCAGGATTGGACAAGGCATGTGTCTCATTTTGGTGTCGCCCCCGGCGGGGGCTTAAATTTAAATATGTTGGTGTTCGTGATTCCACGGGCTCACGCCCGTGGCTACAGTCCTGCCATCCCCTGCGGGGATTCCCGAACCTCGTCGCGCACCTTGTCGCGCACCATAATCGAAAGAGGGAACCGGTCGACGCGTACGGACGACGATTATTCGCCACTGCAGCCATGC
>SLNM01000127.1 GCA_007133055.1 Lentisphaeria bacterium | reverse complement strand
GTCACAAAGAAAACATCGATTCCCGTCTTTTTCCGTAATATACTCAATGCGCCAGGGCGCCCAGATGGGGCGGGATCGCGGCGGCTGGATGGTGGCTGGGTTGGCTGATTTCTGTTCCATAGCATGATCCGATTAGTGAAACTCCACGCAGCTCCCTGCGGGGAGTCGCATCTCAGTCTAGCGTTTTCTCTTCTTTCGCTTTTGCTTTTTCTTCTTTGTTCCCTTGGTACCGTGTCGAGGTTGGCCGAATCCTGGCATGCCACCGAAACCGGGCGGCATCCCTCCTCTCTGCTTGCCGCCGAACATACCCGGCATTCCACCGCCGCCCTGGAGCCCGCTGAGCATTTCCTGCATGTTATCCATGCCGCCGGCGCCGCCCATCATCTTTTTCATCATGTCAAAGCGGTCGACCAGGGCATTGACCTCTTTGTCCTCCACACCGCTGCCGGCGGCGATGCGGCGTCGCCGGGAATGATCAAGCAGCCTGGGGTTGCGCCGCTCCTGCGGAGTCATCGAGCCGATGATTGCATCCACCCGCTGCAACTGCTTGTCATCGACCGGCAGTTTCTCCTTGAGTCTTCCCATGCCCGGCAGCAGGTCGAGCATGGACATCAGTCCCCCCATCTTTTTCAGCTTGCCAAGCTGTGCCCGAAAATCCTCGAAGTCGAAGGATTGACGGCGCATTTTTTCTTCCAGCTTGGCGGCTTCCTCCTCGGCAAACTGTTCGGATGCCTTTTCAACCAGGCCTACCACGTCGCCCATGCCAAGAATGCGCGAGGCCAGACGGTCGGGATGAAAGGGTTCGAGGGCGTCCATGGACTCGCCGGTTCCGATAAACTTAATGGGCTGCCCCGTAACTCGGCGCATCGAGAGAGCGGCGCCGCCGCGGGCGTCGCCGTCAAGCTTGGTAAGAATCAACCCGGTAATCCCCAGAGCCTGGTCGAAATGCCGGGCCACCGAAACCGCTTCCTGGCCAAGTGCCGAGTCGGCGACCAGGAGTATTTCACAAGGCTGCACACGCTCCTTGGTCGCCACCAGTTCCTGAACTAAGTCCCGGTCTATCTGATGCCGGCCGGCGGTGTCGACGATGAGGGTGTCGACACCGGCTGCGGCAGCGGCCTGCCGCGCCTCCAGCGCAACCTGGGCAATGTCCCGGCTGCCGCGCTGACTATGTACCGGTATGTCCAGTTGCCGGCCAAGTATTTCCAACTGGTCAATGGCGGCGGGCCGATGCAGGTCGCAGGCGGCCAGCATAACCGACCTGCCTTCGCGCTGCCGCAGACGGTGCGCCAGTTTGGCGGCGCTGGTGGTTTTTCCGCCGCCGTGCAGACCGACCAGCATGACTACCGCCGGTTTGCCGCCAAGCGAAAGAGAAACATGCTCGTCACCGAGCAAAGAAACTAAATGGTCGTGAACCACTTTGATCGCCTGCTGGCCGGGCTTGACACTCTTCAGCACTCTCTCGCCCAAACATTCCGCTTTGACTTCGGCGATGAAGTCTTTCACAACTTGGTAATTGACATCCGCCTCAAGCAGGGCGCGGCGCACCTCGCGCAGAGCGTCGTTTATATTGGCTTCGTTGAGAACCCCGCGCCCGGTCAGGCCGCGAAAGGCATCGTTTAACTTGTCTGTGAGCAGTTCAAACATAAATCCGAAATTCAGGCAGTGATGATGGTTAAGTCAGATGGTTGCGGGTTTTAAATGATCCTTTCAAATGTAATGGTTGAATCGAGGATGGCAAGAGTCTGCAAGGCGTCATTGGCTCGCAGCAACTTTGTATTATCGTCCGTCATGCAGTACAGTATGGTTTCACTCATACTAATCTGATTGAATCATGTGTTTCCATGGCGCATGGTCTTGTCGTTTTTACCAATGGATTGGACATTGAAAAAAAGATTTTTTTCCGCAGTCAGGCGCTACCTCGAAAGCAGGCGACAATCGTCGTCGCCGAAAGCTTCTCCTAAGCCGGCATCAACGCGGCAGTCAAAGGATCCTCCCCAGCCGTCAAAGAAGACTCCCCCGAGTCTCACCTCCGAGCGGCAAACGCCCCGGCATCGCACGGTTGCAGCGGGCGAAGAAGTATCGGTTCAAAAAAAATCGGTGGCGAATGCACCCCCGCATCAACTGGTGGCCGACGGCTCCAAAACTATTGACGGCCAAACCGATATTTTTTCCAATACACAGCTCGACCAAAGAATCTTGCGGTCGATCCGAGAACTTGGCTTCACTCAGTGGACTCCGGTACAGCAAGCATCTCTGCCTCTTATTCTTCAGGGGCAGGACATAGCGGCGCAAGCGCAGACTGGCACAGGTAAGACCGCCGCCTTTCTTATCGCCATTCTGACCAGGCTGCTCAACAAGCATCATACCACCATCGCCAAAGCCAAACCATCCGCCCTTATCCTGGCACCCACCCGTGAACTGGCAATTCAAATCGACAACGATATGAAACAATTGGCTAAACACTGCCGAATCAGGCACCTGGTGGTCTATGGCGGACAGGACTATGAGGCGCAGAGCCGGCAACTAAAAGAGGGGGTGGATGTGATTGCCGCCACTCCGGGGCGCCTGATTGATTTCAGCCGAAAAAAAATCGCTGATCTGTCAGCCGTGGAAACTTTGGTTCTCGATGAAGCAGACCGGATGCTGGACATGGGGTTCCTGCCCGATATCCGACGCATTATAAATCAACTGCCAGCCCGTGAAAAGCGGCAGAACATGCTGTTCAGCGCCACCTTAAACCCCCAGATCATGCGGTTGGCCGAGCAGTGGATGAACAATCCTAAAAAGGTTGAAATCGCCCCCGAAACGCTGGTCGCCAAGGAGGTCGAGCACTTCGCCTATGTAGTCTCCAGGTGTGACAAGCTGGCGTTGCTGATGTGGCTGCTCAAACACCAGGCGGGAGAACGAGTGCTGATTTTTCGCAACCGACGCAATACCGCCGAAACACTGGCCAGACACCTTATCGGATACGGGGTGAGCTGCGCCCTGCTTTCGGGAGAGGTGAGCCAGAGTAAAAGACTGCGAGCACTCGAAGCCTTCCGCAAAGGCAATATACGGGTGATCGTCGCCACCGATGTGGCCGGGCGCGGCATACACGTCGATAATATTACCCATGTTATCAACTACGACATTCCCGATGAAGCCGACTCCTACATTCACCGAATCGGCCGCACCGGACGGGCCGGGGTGGCGGGGCAGGCAATCAGTTTCGCCTGCGAAGACGGAGGTTTCATGATCCCTCTCATCGAAGAACTGCTTGGCGAACCCGTGCGCATGCTCCGTCCCGAGGAGGAAATGCTGAAACTCCCGCACCCAGTCCGGCACCTGCATTCGCACCACGCAGTAGAATCTCTGACCGGCAAACCATCCAGTGGCGGGCGCGGCAGACAGCGCAGCCGCAGACCCGGCGCCGGACAAAGGCGACGACCACCCCGATAGAATGTTCCGGCATCGTCAGCCCCCAAAGCTCACTGTTTTGAGTGCAAGGCAATAATTGGACAATTACAATTGGGTGCCGTGCGCACACACAAGATTATCACAGTTAGCATTCAATGCATGAAACATGACCAATGCTGTGCTATGTCAGTTGTGTTTTATCCCTGCATACCAACTCCGGGCAGTCGGGTTTGACAGCTTGGACAGGTTCCTTCCGTGGTGGTGTGAAGGGTTGGCGGGGCATGGCCTGCGCGTTCCACCAGCAGCTTTTGGCAACCTTGGCAGTGCGTGTTGGATGCTCCGCCCAGGTTGCCTGGATATACGAAGTTCAGCCCCTCCTCGCGAGCAATGTCCCGGCCCCGCATCAGAGTGGCCGGTGGAGTCGGACCCGTTCCGTCCATTCGATGGGCGGGCATGAAACGGCTGAGATGCCAGGGGGTGCCGGCGCCCAGTGCATCGCGAATGAAGCGGGCGATTTCCCGCAGCTCATCGAAGTCATCGTTGACTCCCGGCACCACCAGGGTGATCACCTCGACCCATACGCCGTCCTTCTTCATTTGTTTCAGCGAGTTCAATACCGGGTCCAGCCGGGCGCCCGTGTATTTTTTGTAGGTGCTGTCCCGGAACGCCTTCAAGTCCACCGCCGCCGCATCCAGCAGCGGTGTCATCTGCGCCAGCATTTCCGGTGTCATATAGCCGTTGGTCACATAAACATTGGCGAGACCGTTGCGGCGTGCTTCAACGGCGGTGTCGAAGCTGTATTCGAAGAATATGGTTGGTTCGGTATAAGTGTAGGCAATCGAACGGCAGTTCTGGCTGAGGGCTTCCGCTGCCAGCTCCTGCGGCGTGCCTTTCCGGCCATGCCCCAAGTGTAGTTCGGTGGGATTCTGCGAAATCTCGCAATTCTGGCACCATTGGCAGCGAAAGTTGCAGCCGGCGGTGGCAATTGACAAAGCCCGGGAGCCAGGGTGGAAGTGGTAGAGAGGTTTCTTTTCGATCGGGTCGGCGTGCCGGGCGATGGTACGACCGTAAACCAGGGTGTAAAGACGACCATTGTGGTTGCGGCGAACCCGGCAGAAGCCGGTTTTCCCCTCCTGAATTTCACACCGCCACTCGCACAGCCGGCAGCGCACTCGCTGTTCGGACAGCTTGTCATAGAGCATGGCTTCCTTCATGATGGCGTCCTCCATGGTTTCAGGGTGATTGCCGGCAGATTCACCGTGAAAAAAACTAAAGTATCTGAATTTAAGTTCAAAGTTGGGGCTTGGCCGCAAACCTTTCAACTATTTGGCGCCGCCTGGCTGTATTGCCTGCATCAGTTGTCGATATAGTTCAGGGTGGATGGTTGCGTCATAAACAGGTCGGACCGTGCTTTCCATGCAGACATCGCCGATGGCGCCGCCGTCCG
>SLNM01000320.1 GCA_007133055.1 Lentisphaeria bacterium | reverse complement strand
TTTCTAGCGTCTTCTCCAGACCATTGAGCATGCGTACACATTCCTGGTAGCGATCTCTATACTGGCGCAAGGTTTCTTGACATTGTCGGTTGGTGATTACGGGTGACGATTGGATACAAATCATCGCAAAATCACCATTTCCCGGAATTATGAATGTTGAATTCATCATTCGAAATTAAAATCAAAACTGGCAATGAAGCCCCTGCCCCATCTTTGCGATTTAATTGTTCCCGCTATTTTTTCGTGCCTTTTTGATGTCATCCCGGTTGACGATTACGGGCGACGATCACGATTGACGATTTGTTATTCATGATTGCAGGAACGATCCATAATCCGAGGCAAGCAGATGCAGCGGTTCCTCATCCTCAACGATTGCGGGAAAGCGCCCGGTCTGATCAAGGAACCGATTATCAGTGCGGTCATCGTTAACCGCGCTTACTTCCCCGACCAAAACCGGCCCCCGACCCGCTTCCCCGAAAAAACGATGATAAAGACCAGGCACCAGACAGATACTTTCGCCGGGTGTGAGCCGCACTGGCTCGCCGGGCGAAACCTGGTGGATGATACCGTCGATACTCACAGTCACCGCCCGCTTGCGGTCAAGCCCTTCTTGCGAGTCGGCATTGAACAGCTCGATCATCAGATTGCCGCCGCCGCGGTTGATGATGTCCTCCATTTTCGACCAATGGAAATGACAAGGGGTCTCCTGCATTTCCTCCACGATCATCTCCTTCTCGGCATATGGTTTCTGATTATCCGCTGTCCCATTGCGCAGAGTGAAAAGCAGCAGACCGCGCTGGCCGAAGTCGCCGCTGCCGAAATCCGTGATATCCCAGCCCAGCATACCATCTATTATCTCCTGGCAATCCGCCTGTCTCCTGCGCCACTCCGGCAGGCTCCACTCAGCCCAGGCCGGAAGAGCAAGACAATGGGTCGAGAAAAAATCCTTGGCCTTCCTCAAGTATTGATTGATTTCACTTCGTTTCATTTTCTTTTCTCCATGTTTTCATGGTTCTTTTAAGTGCAATTTGGTTGTTTGCGCGGTCGGTGGCGTATTGTCCCGCGGCGGCGCCACGGGACTACTTCGGGCCACTGGACTGCTTGAGTTACTTCCAACACCCCCCGCCAGGGGGAAAAGTTAGGTTCATCGCAGTGCCGGTGAACCATCCCGCCAGGCCGATATCGCCATGGTTACTTCGGATACGCGCCGCATGACGACTAACTTGGATTTATTGCGCGATCGGTGGCGTATTGTCCCGCGGGCGGCGCCACGGGACTACTCGGACCACTGGCCGAATTAATTTTGACCATTCAACTTTCATCCCACTCTATCATCGTAGTCATGATTTCGCCGGGTTCCAGGGACATCTCGACAGTTGCGCTGTCTTGCGCCAGTACCTGATCCCGGCAAACTTTTTCTTCCAGAGTGGCCGGATAAATGCGGGCGAACGCACGGTCGAAGACAATACGCTCGTTAACCCTGTTTTCAATATCAGGATTGAACAGGCGCAGGATCGTGCCGTCTCCGCCAGCGGCCGGTTTGAGCGCGGAAAGACAGGCTGTGCCATTTTCGAAAACCATAAACGGAGATTGCTTGAGCGGCCGCAATCCTCTACTCTGCACAAACTTCGGCGGACATTGCAGAGACATTGCCCGCCACAGCAGGGAGCTGCTCTCGGGTTCGCCTGAAAACGGAGCCAATGCAAAGTCGAACTCCATAGGGTGCAATAACTGACCGCGAGTTTCGCCGGTCGTCCCGACCGTGGTTTTGAAAGCGCGGAACAGGGTCAGGGCAAGAGTGCCCGCCCGGTCATCGCGGACCGCTGCTTCATGCAGACCGGAACCACCTAGCAAGGCAAGCCCGCGTTTTCCGTCGGCCAGTCCGACGACCCCCAGAAAGTCGCGCTCCTCGGTGTCGCATTCCTTCCAGTCCGCTGTTTGCCGGTCAATACCCCTGGATCGTTTGAGCATGGCGAATGGCTGCGCCGCGAAATAATCGTCGCCTTCTACTTCGGTCGGGAAAAGCGCCCGCAGTCGATGATCGCGCAGCTGATTATCGACAAGCACCTTGCACTCAACCTGCCGGGCATCCTGCCGCAGGGTAATTTCAGTGGTTATCTTAAGTGTTTCCCGATGCGGCGAACGACGCATGGCCGACCACTCCATTTCCCGCGGCAGACACATGGTTTTCTCCACCACGAAAGTAACCAGCAGCGGTCCCTGCTGACGCACCGAGATATCGGCATGGCAGGCGGTGGAATGAAACACCTGATTGGCGATTGGCGGCACGTGATACCAGCCGTCCCCGGTCTCTCCAGAGTCCTCGAATTGCAGCAGCTTCTCGTAACGCTGACCGGAAGCCAGGTCGAGAATGATCAGCGACCCATCCGCGGCAATCTCAACCTCAAAATATCGATTGCGGGCGGTCAGAGGAGCGATCAGCATTGATTCCAGGCAGCGCACCGGTTTGGGGCTGTTCCTAAGATGGAAATGCTTGAGTCCGATACCATCGAAATCGCCAATAAAAGAGAATCGCACCTTCTCGCCATCGGAGAAGCGATAGGCCGGAGAAGCGGCCATCCCCGGCTTCGACTCTCCAGCGTCAGATAGCAGTTGATAATCGATGCGCTCACCGGCTTCATCAAACAACTCGAAGCACGGCGCTGGCCGACCGGCGAAGCCCACCATTTTATGGCGGCTGTTGGCGGCCGGCCACACAATTTCGGCCTCAACCACGCGGCGATGCGGCAGCGGGATGGCGTTGACCACCGACAAGAAGATATCTTCCGGCCCTCCCTCGCTTGCGCCTTCCTCCACCTGCACTTTCAAGAGATCATCGAAGAGGTTTTCCGCCAGCAGGCGCGCCTGGTCATACCGATATTCGGTATCTTTATGCACCTGATCCACAGAACAACCACAGATCGAGTCATGGGCATGGTTCTTCAACAGGTATTCCCAGGCCAGGTCGAGAAAACCCCGTGCCGGGGCGCGGCCGTCGCGGACAGCTTTGGCGTAAAGCGGCTCTACCCAGTTTTCCAGGGCGGTCTGGCAAAGATCGTTGGCTCGTTTCATGGGATAATGGCTGGAGAGACAGTGCGATATCAGATGGCAGTAGCCGCCCTCCTCCCGTGTTGGCTGGATTAGTTCACCTGCGCGAGGCGGCACCTTGTCCTCGGGCATAGCAGCCACTTCGGCGGCGAAATCGGGCAGAGTCGAGAATACGATTTCCGCTTCGCCCTCCAGCTCCCGAGCCGCCACCTCCAAGGCCTTCGGAATGTTCCGCCCAGGCGTTTGATGGTCAAGAGCATCGAGCCAAAGTTGCAAAGAGCCGGGGCAGCGCACTTTTTCCGATTCAAAAAGCGATCGGGCCTGGCGGGCCACCTCCTCTGCCCATTCCGTTGATTCCGAATCCCCTTTTTCAGCGGCTTCGTAAAACCGATGGGCCATCCCATAGCCCGGTGCATCGGGCAGTCGAAAAACCCGGAGCGAATCGTTGTTCGGCGCATACCACTCGAAAAAGGCGGGATGAGTGTGCGCATTGGTGCCCCGACCCAGCAAAGCCTGATCAATGGCAAATCCCCGGAAAATCTGCGGCATCTGCGCGATATGGCCAAAAATATCGCAAATATAACCGTAGCGCATCGGCTCAGCACCGAGACTGCGGGCAATAGTGCAGCCCTTAAGCAGATTGCGGATCAATGCCTCGCCGGATAGCAGACGCTCGTCCGGCATGGCATACCACGGTCCGATCAGCAGGCGACCGTTTTTTAAAAACCTGACAATTTTGTCTCGCTGCTCCGGTCTGATCTCAAGATAGTCCTCAACCGCCACCGTTTGTCCATCGAAAAAAAAGTGGGCATATGACGGATCGCTTTCCATAAGCTCCAGCAATCCATCAAACAATTTTACCAGACGATAGCGAAACCCCTGAAACGGCAGATACCATTCGCGATCCCAGTGGGTACCCGCCACATAATGAACTTTGATTTTTTCACTCATAAAAATACTTTGGTTCCTTTTCAGTCTGAGTGGGTAGCTTGTTTCAATTCACATTCAGAAATAATGCATTGCTCGTGACAGAATTCAGGTTTCGGGTTTCAGGTTTCGGGTTTCAGGCCATCCAGAGGGGCACAGCGCATGTTCTGATCCGTAAGCGACGTGGTCTTCCTCTACATGCCAACGCCGGTCGCTGACCGGAATTTTATTTTCGAGCGTCTTCTCCAGACCATTGAGCATGCGTACGCATTCCTGGTAGCGATCTCTATACTGGCGCAAGGTTTCCTTCTCTCCTGAAACCAAACTGTTACCCGCAAAATCTAAGAAAAAACTATTAGCAACCCATTCGTTTTGAGAAAGAGCCTTTTTTTTGATCGCCTTACGGAGTGAGAAATGCGCGATAAAACCGCCTTGGATCGGTTGCCAGCTCGGCATCATGGACGAAGGTCCACACCTCGGTGCCTGGAGTCGCCGTGGCGATGGAAGTCCAATTCTTGAGATCCGTGCTGGTTTTGAGAGTTAAGGCAAAATGCGGAGTGGTCCTGAGCACTAGCGTCACTTCGCCTTCGGATGTTCGCGAAATGTCGGTGAACATCGGCCTTTCGGGAACCGTCGGCACTGCGTCCATCGCCGCCAGCGCCGTGTCCCGCGCCGTCGCCACGCCTGCCGGATCGGTCGCCGCATCAATCGCACTGTCGCCATCCGCCTTGGCGGTGTTCAGCGCCTCCCAGTTCGCGGCGGTGTAGTTCTGTTCATGCTAGGTCGCCAGCGCCGTATCCAGATCGTCCAGCGCCTCCGCCTTGGCCGCCGCCAGCGTTTCGGCAAACGTCGGCACCGCGTCCATCGCCGCCA
>SLNM01000013.1 GCA_007133055.1 Lentisphaeria bacterium | reverse complement strand
GTTACCGGCAGAGCGGCTACCACCCGGTCATCCGGTTGCAGCCGAATACTGATCACTCCTTTGCCGCCGCGCCTGGTCAGTCGATAGCCGCCGCCGATTTCACGGTCCTGTTCAGCGTTGCCAGTGCCGATGCAGGTGCGCTTGCCCATGCCTTTTTCGGTTACCACCAGCAATTCGGCGCCGGTATCGACCACGGTCATCGAGACGATCGTGGATTTCAGGCTGCCATCAGGCGCCCGCAGCTCCATGCCACGCACGCCGCGGGTGGCGCGACCGGTCTGGCGAATATCGCTTTCCTTGAAACGGCAGGCCATGCCGGAGCGGGATGACAGCAGGATTTCCTGCTGGCCGTCGGTCAGCTTGGCGTCGATCAACTGATCTTCCGGATCGAGCAGGATGGCGATAATGCCTTTTCTGCGCATATGCTTGAATTTGGCGAGATCGGTTTTCTTGACGGTACCGTTGGCGGTGGCCATGACAATGAATCGATCCGGCACATCGACCTGGTCCACGGTGATGACGGCCTGGATGGTTTCATCGGCCGCCAGCTCGAGAAGGTTGACGATGGCCTTGCCCTTGCCGACCCGGGCGCCCTCGGGAATTTCATACACTTTCAGCCAGTGCATGAGGCCGTGGTTGGTAAAGAACATGATATAGTCATGTGAACAGGCGGTAAGCAGCATGCGCACGTAGTCCTCCTCCTTGGTCTGCATGCCGATTACGCCGATCCCCCCCCGGTTCTGAGTGCGGTAGGTTTCCAGCGGCACCCGCTTGATGTATCCCTCGCGCGAGAGTGTAACCACGCACATCGTGCGCGGGATCAGGTCTTCGTTGTCCAGCTCCCGTTCACCCGGCATGATCTTGGTGCGCCGCGGGTTCTGGTAGCGTTCGCAGACCTCGAGCAGCTCCTTGCGCACCAGTTCGATGCGCAATTGCCGGTCAGCCAGCAATTGCCTGAGATATTCAATTAGTTTTTGCAGTTCGTCATATTCCGCCTGCAAGGACTCCATAGCCAGTCCGGTAAGCTGGTGCAGGCGCATATCGAGGATGGCGGCGGTCTGGCGGTCGCTCAATTCAAACCTTTGACAAAGGGTGGCGGCGGCCTCCTCGCGGGTGCGGGACTGACGAATGATTTTAACTACCTCGTCGATATTATCGACCGCGATCAGCAGTCCTTCCAGGATATGGGCTCGGTCCTCGGCCTTTTTCAGGTCGAACGCAGCTCTCCGTGTGATCACTTCAAGGCGATGGTCGATATAGGCCTGGAGGATTTGCCGCAGATTCATGGTTCGCGGGCGGTTGTGGTCGACGACCAGGAACTGGGCGCCGAATGAAGTTTGCAAGGCGGTATGCTTGTAAAGCTGGTTGAGAACCACGTTGGCCATGGCGTTGCGCTTGATATCGATTACAATCCGGATGCCGGCGCGGCTGCTGGATTCGTCGTTGAGGCCGGAGATGCCGGGAATTTTCTTCTCCGCCACCAGATGAGCGATTGACTGGACCAGCCGTTCCTTGTTGACGGCGTATGGGATCTCCGAGACGACGATGCGCTCGCGTTCGTTTTTCTCCTCGATTCGGGCGGTTCCCCGGACTCTGATAATGCCGTGCCCGGTTTCGTAGAGATCGATGATCGGGTTGATGCCGACAATGGCGCCGCCGGTCGGAAAGTCGGGGCCGGGCAGATGCTGCATCAGTTCGCGGCATGAAGCCAGCGGGTTGTCAATCAGGGCGACGGTTGCCTGAATCACTTCGCCCAGGTTATGGGGGGGGATATTGGTGGCCATTCCGACACCGATGCCGGTGGCGCCATTGACCAGCAGGTTGGGGAAGCGGGCGGGCAGGACTTCCGGCTCGGTGTTGGCCTCGTCGAATGTCGGACGCATGTCAACAGTGCCTTTGTCCATGTCGGCCAGCAATTCTTCAGCCAGTCTTTCCAGGCGGCATTCGGTATAACGGTAGGCGGCCGGAGAATCGCCGTCGATGCTGCCGAAGTTACCCTGGCCGTCGATCAAAGGGTGCCGCATGGAGAAATCCTGGGCCATGCGAACCAGGGTGTCATAGACTGCCTGGTCCCCGTGCGGATGATAATTGCCAATCACCTCGCCGACCACCTTGGCGCACTTGGTATAGGCGTGCCCTTTGGTCAGCCCGAGCTGCTTCATGGCGTAGAGAATGCGGCGATTGCCGGGTTTCAGTCCGTCGCGCACATCGGGAATGGCACGCCCGACGTTGACGCTCAGCGAATACTGCAGGTAGGCGCTGTGCATCAGGTCCTCGATGCCGGTGTGAACGTCTCTGTTTTGGCTGCTGTTTTTAGAGTCCATGTTTGTCGCTTTGCTTGGAGGTTTTGCCGCTTTGCCCGGGCTGGTCCTCGGAATGACTGTCCGGACGGCTTGATTTCACTGTCATCTCATGGGATGGCTTAATGAACTTAGTGTCGTGAATCATGCAGGTCATATATCCAAATCGGTAACCGTGGCGGCGTAGCGCTCGATATATTGCCGCCTGGGCTCGACCACATCCCCCATCAGCAGCGAGAACATGCGTTCGGCTTCGAATGCATCCTCCATGGTTACGCAGATCATTTTTCGCGATTCCGGGTCCATGGTGGTTTCCCACAACTGGTCCGGGTTCATTTCGCCGAGTCCCTTGTAGCGCTGGATTTGCAGGCCCTGTCGGCCAATCCGCTTGATTTCGTCGTACATCTCAATTAAGGACGCGGCTTCAAAGCGGGTATCCTTGTGGACGACTGCGGCCAGCGGGGTGTCGCCCTCGTACAACCGGTCGAGACCGAACCCCATTTGTTGCAGTTTCTCCTCGATTGCCTTGAGAGCCGACGACTCATAGATGGGAATGATCTCGATGGCCGGGTGAGTTCCCGCCGTTTCCTCCTCCTCCTCGCCCTGGTCCGGCTGCTCCGATTCCAGCGGGGCGGTTGTTTGCTCCGGCGGTTCGGCGGGCTCGGCCTGGGGCTTCGCCTCCTCCCAGGTGTCGTCGGCAGTGGGGGGAGGCTGGACTTTGACCTGCGGCTCGGCTTCGACCGGCGGTCCGAGCCGCTCTTCGGCGGCAGCCACGACCGCCGCCTCCTGGTCGTCGTTGTAGACATATTCCTCGGTGATACGACCGTCCTTTTCGCGAACGGCAATGCGGGCCATCGGCAGCTCCCCGGTTTCAGGATGCTTTTGCTGCAAGTATTTTTCCGGGGAAATGCCGTGCCGTTGCAGGGCGGCGCCGATGCGACAAGTCTCCCGGACAATCTCCATGATGCCGCGAAGGTCACCAGCCGACAGCCGTCCGTCTTGCGCGCGCTCAACGTGGATGTCCTCCAGCGCCAGGTCGAGCAACAGCCTGTCAAGCTCCTCGTCGTTTTCGACGTACTGTGATTTTTTCCGCCTGGTAATACGATAGAGCGGTGGCTGGGCGATGTAAATGTATCCGCGCTCGATCAGCGGTTTCATCTGGCGAAAGAACAGGGTCAGCAGCAGAGTTCGAATGTGGGAGCCGTCAACGTCGGCGTCGGTCATGATGATAATGCGGTGGTATCGGGCCTTGTCAACATCAAACTCCTCGCTGCCGATACCGCAGCCGACGGCCGTGATCAGAGCTTGAATTTCGTTGTTGTTAAGCAGCTTGTCCAGCCGCGCCTTCTCCACGTTCAGCAGTTTGCCACGCAACGGCAGAATAGCCTGGAAGCTGCTGTCCCGCCCCTGCTTGGCGGAACCTCCCGCGGAATCGCCCTCGACAATGTAGATTTCCGACTTGGCCGGATCGCGTTCCGAACAGTCAGCCAGCTTGCCAGGCAGGGCGGAGCCGTCGAGGGCGGTTTTTCGCCGGGCCAGCTCGCGGGCTTTGCGGGCGGCTTCCCGAGCCCGAGAGGCGGAGAGTGCCTTGTCGATGATCTGCCGCGCCTCCTGCGGGTGCTCTTCGAAATATTCTCCGAGTCCATCGTTGACGATTGACTCGACGATGCCGCGTACGTTGCTGTTGCCGAGCTTGGTTTTGGTCTGTCCTTCGAACTGGGGATCACCAACCTTGACACTGATAATGGCGGTCAGCCCCTCCCGCACATCGGTGCCGGAGACGGTGCCCTCGTTGCGGTGGGAGGGCATGCTTCTGGCATAGGCGTTGATACTGCGGGTCAGAGCCGCCTGAAACCCGGACAGGTGGGTGCCGCCCTCGATGGTGTTGATATTGTTGGCGTAACTGAAGATGTTGTCGCTGTAGCCGTCGTTGTACTGCATGGACACCTCGAGAGCAACATCCTCGCGCTCGGTGGAAAAATAAATCACCTCGCAAAGCGGATGCTTGCCCTGGTTGAGATGGGTGACAAACTCCTTGATGCCGCCGTCGTAGCAGAAGGTCTCCTGGCGGTCGCCCTCCTGGCTGCGTTCGTCGCGCAAAGTGATTTGCAACCCGGCGTTGAGAAAAGCCAGCTCCCGAAAACGCTTGGCCAGAATGTCCCAGTTGAAACTGGAAACCTCGAAAATCTCACCGTCAGGCTTGCAGGAGATGGTGGTGCCGGACTGCTTGGATTTGCGCACTTCCTTGAGGGGCGACACCGTCCTGCCACGCTCGAAACGCATGTGGTGGACCTTGCCGTCCCGGCGCACTTCGACCTCCAGCCATTCACTCAGAGCATTGACGCAGGAAACCCCGACCCCGTGCAGGCCGCCGGAAACCTTGTAGGAGTCGTGGTCGAACTTGCCGCCGGCATGAAGCACGGTCAAAACCACCTCGACCGCCGGTTTGTTTTCGGTCTTGTGCAAGTCAACCGGAATGCCCCGCCCGTCGTCGCTGACAGAAATACTGTTGTCGGCATGTATGACCACCTCGATATTGTGGCAGTAG
>SLNM01000199.1 GCA_007133055.1 Lentisphaeria bacterium | reverse complement strand
GGGCAGTCAGACAGTTCCCTGGGGCGGCAAGTCCGGCCATACTTGGAGAGTGGTCGGTTGGCGCCCGACGAGCTGGTGGCGAAGATTGTTGCGGAGCATTTGAGGCAACAGAAACCAGTTTCATCCGGGGTTATTCTTGACGGCTATCCGCGCAATGTGCCCCAGGCGGAGATGCTTGAACAGCTTTTGGAGGAAAGCCAACTGAGCCTGACTGCGGTGATTTATTTCGAAGTCAACGATGATTTGCTGGTGCGGCGCTTGACGGCCCGTCTGCTTTGCAATGACTGCGGGGCTGTTTTCAATGCGCGTTTCAACCCGCCTGCCAAGCCGGGAGTCTGTGATCGCTGCGGGGGTGAGTTGTCCCAGCGTTCCGATGACCGCGAGGAAACCGTACGGCATCGGCTACAGGTTTTTCACAGTCAGACTGCGCCTCTGGCTGACTACTACCAGGAACGCGGATTGCTGCGGCGGGTGCCCGGGGACGGGGCGGTCGACCAGAACTATGCCGCTTTGCGCGAGGCGCTGTGACTATGGTTCGAGCCAGACGGGCAAGGAAGGCGGCGGTCTACCAGCCTCGCGATATCGAGGGGATAAAGGCGGCGGCTCAGGCTACGGCGGAGGTTTTGCGGGAGCTTGCCGGCGCTTTGCGTCCCGGAGTCTCAACCGGCGAGCTGGACCAGTTGGCGGCCCGTTTGATCAGTGCCACCGGTGGCCAAAGCGCCTTCCGCGGCTATCGCGGATTTCCCGGTCAGATTTGTATATCCGTCAATGATGAAGTGGTGCATGGCATTGGGCGTCCGGAGTGCATATTGCAGGCTGGCGATCTGGTTAGCCTTGATGTGGGCATTAGGCTGAATGGCTATATTGGCGATACGGCAATAACCCGTTGCGTCGGCGGCTCTCCCAGTCGGTTGCAGGAGCGTTTGCTGGACATCACCCGGCAATGTTTGGAGGTCGGCATCGGTGCGGCCCGGGCGGGGCGGCCGGTCAATGATATCGGGCGGGCGATTGAAACTCATGCCCTGGCGGCAGGCTTCAGTGTGATCAGGGATTTCGTCGGCCATGGCTGTGGACGGCACTTGCACGAGCCCCCGGAGGTGCCAAATTTTGCCTGCACCAAGCCGGGGGTCGAACTGCAGCCTGGCATGGTGCTGGCGATTGAACCGATGCTCTGTCAGGGCAGCGGTCAGATCGTGGTCAACCCCGATGGCTGGACCGCCCGCACGCGGGACGGTGGTCTGTCGGCGCACTTTGAGCATATGATTGCGATAACCAACGCGGACGCGGAGATACTAACGTGGCCAAAGAAAGCATTAGAATAGAAGGCGTGGTCAAGGAGGTGCTGCCCAACACCATGTTTCGGGTGACCCTCGAGAACGGCCACGAAATCATGGCTCACATCAGTGGTAGAATGCGCTTGAACTTCATTCGCATCCTGCCGGGAGACAAGGTGACAGTGGAAATGTCTCCCTATGACTTGACCAAGGGACGAATCGTCTTTCGGCAGAAATAGCCGGGGGGCTTTTTTGGTAGCCGTTCACGCGGGGATCGGGAAAGAGGAGGATGCTCACCCCGGAGCCCCATGCGCAACGGCGTGGTGCGTCGAACTGCTTCGTCGGACATTCGGGTCGTCGAGGGGAGACACAGCCAAGTCCAAACGGCGGGACCGTGAACGGCCACTCTTTTTTTCAGGATGAGTTGACGTTCTGGATTGAGGGGTTACAGTACCATTTCCGTCCTAGTTATTCGAGTAGTTTTATTCATAAATTAAAGAACCCGCTTCGATTTTGTCATTTTGTTGCGGGGCGTGGTTTGTGGTTGGAGGTTTTTTGAGCAATGAAAGTGCATCCCTCGGTTAAGAGAAGGTGTGAGCACTGTCGCATAGTGAAACGCAACGGCGTAGTCAGAGTAATCTGCCGTACCGTTCGTCATAAGCAGCGACAAGGTTGAGGCACTGCCTGGGTTGCTGGTTTTGCACCATCAGTCCAGCAGTAAACTGAAGCATCAAACAAGAGGTTTATTCAAACATGCCGCGAATACTTGGGGTTGACATACCGAACAATAAACGACTGGATGTTGGTTTGCGCTACGTCTTCGGGATTGGTCCCAGCCGGGCTCTGGAAATCTGCGAGGAATTGCGGATCGAGCCATCGATGAAGACCAATGAACTGGCCGATGCCGATGTCGCCCGCATTGCCCAGCATCTGCAGGAGCGCTACACCGTGGAGGGGGATTTGAGGCGGCGGACGGCGCAGGATATTCGGCGCCTGGTTTCGATCAAAAGTTACCGCGGCAGTCGACATCAGCGCGGCCTGCCCGTGCATGGCCAGCGCACCCAGACCAACGCACGCACCCGCAAGGGCGGCAAGAAAACGGTCGGCGCCATTCGCGACCGGGCCACCCGTAAGCAGGCACGCAGTGAAGGTTAGAATTTGGCATATATAAATCCGGACCGGCAACAGCTACGCCAACCAAACGGAGATCAGACAGCGATGGCAGAACAGCGTTCAACAGGCAAAAGCTCCCGCTCGCGAAAAAAGACGGAGCGCCGCGTTGCCAGCGGCATCGCCCACATCGAGGCCACTTTTAACAACACCAAGGTGTTAATCACAGACCGTCAGGGCAATGCTGTTTCCTGGTGTACAGGCGGACGAATGGGCCATAAAGGATCGCGAAAGAGCACCTCCTATGTCGCCCAGTTGGTCGGTCAGGAGGCTGCTCGTCGGGCAATGGATTTTGGCATGCGGGAAATTGAAGTCCGCATCAAGGGCCCCGGTGCCGGCCGTGAATCGGCGGTGCGGGGTATTGCCAGTGCCGGCCTGGACGTAACCCTGCTGGTCGATGTCACTCCGGTTCCCCACAATGGTTGCCGACCCTGCAAGCGGCGGCGAGTTTGAAGGCGGTCTTTTTTTTCGCTTCTGTCAGCTATTTAATTCCAACCCATTAATCTAATTGAGATGGAGAATGCCGATGTCAATCACAGAAGATTTTGCCATGCCCACGGCCTTGGAAATAAACGAGGCGACTGCCACCAGTAAATACGTTTGTTTCACCGCCATGCCCTGGGAAAAAGGTTTCGGACACACGGTTGGCAACTCATTGCGCCGTATTTTACTGTCCTGCCTGGGCGGAGTTGCGGTTACCCGGCTGCGCATAGACGGAGTGTCCCACGAGTTCTCCTCTATTTCAGATGTCCAGGAGGACGTGACGGAGATTGTTCTAAACCTTAAGAGGCTGCGGGTGAGCAGCCAGGGCGAAATGCCCCGGACTCTGGAGCTGGTGGCGGAGAAGGCCGGCGAAGTGACCGCCGGCATGATCAAGGAGGATGGTTTAACTACCGTTCTCAATCCGGAATTGCGAATCTGCACATTGACCGCCGACCGGCCTTTGCGCATGGAAATTCAAATTGACGAGGGACGCGGCTACCGCACTTCCGAGCAGAACAAGAGTGAGGATCAGCCGATTGGCATAATCCCGGTCGACTCGATCTTTAGCCCGGTTGAACGGGTGCGCTACGAGGTCGAGGCCTGCCGGGTAGGCAATATCACCGACTACGACCGTTTGCTGATGGAGGTTTGGACGGATGGTAGAATCTCGCCTCAGGAGGCGGTGCAGACGGCGGCCCGCATCATGCAGGAGCATTTGAACGTGTTCCAAAAGAGTGCCGACAAGGACATGGTGAGCAGCGAGGACTTGACCGCCGAAGAGGAAGAGCTGCTGAAAACCATGTGTCGCTCGGTTGACGATCTGGATCTGCCAGTCCGAGCCAACAACTGCCTGCGCAACGCCGGCATCGACACTCTCGGTCGGCTGCTGGCCAAAAGCGAGGCGGAGATGCTGAAGCAACGAAACTTTGGCAGGAAGTCTCTGGACGAAATAAAAAGAAGCCTGGTCCCTCTTAACCTGTCATTCGACCTGGAAATACCCGATAAGCTGGTGCGCATAATGGAGAGCCGGCTTGAAGCTTCCGAACAGAAGCCGGAGTCCGAAAAGAAGCCGGAGCCGGAAAAGAAGCCGGAGCCGGAAAAGAAGGCGGTGCCGGAAAAGAAGGCGGAGGCAAATAAGAAGTCGGACAAGGTTGAGGTTCAGGCCGGAGGCGGTGACGATGAGGAGAAAGCAGCCGCTCCAAAAAAGAAAGCCGGGACTTCGAAGAAAAAAGCCGGAGCCCCCAGGAAGGGTGCCGATAAAACTGCGGTTGCCAAAGAGGAATAGCCAAAAATGCGTCATCGCAAGCGACGATTCAAGAACAGCCGTACCTCCGCTCACCGTCGTGCGATGCTGGCCAATCTGGCTTGCAGCGTGCTCGGCTCGGGACGGGTGGAAACCACGTTGCCGAGAGCCAAGGAAGTGAGACGGTTGGTCGAAAGAATGATAACCCTGGGCAAGGATGGTTCGCTGGCGGCTCGTCGCCGCGCCGTTACGATCCTCGGCCAGAAACCGGTGGTCAAGCATCTTTTCGATCAGCTCAGTGATAACTTTGCCGCGCGCCAGGGCGGATACACCCGTATTCTCAAGACTGGTGCGCGCCGCGGGGATGCGGCCGAAATGTGTTTGATCGAGCTGGTCGAAGAAGGCGTGGTCCAGCCCGCCACCGATTCCAAAAAGGAACTTGGGCAGCCACAGGCACAGCCGGAAACGGCAGCGGTTGCATCGGCCGATAATGAGGAGTCGGCGGCAGGCTCGCAGGAAGACTCGAAGGCGGACGAGGCGCAGGACGACGAACCGGCCTCTTAAGACAATGCCTCGGTGCCTCGGGAAACAATCCGGATGATCCGTGTCGGTCTACGCTTACGGGCGACGATTAAGGATTACGATTGGGCACAAAAGCCGTCTCGGGTTGTCGCCGCCG
>SLNM01000263.1 GCA_007133055.1 Lentisphaeria bacterium | reverse complement strand
GGCCATCGGCAAGCCGTTCATCCAGGCCCGCATCTCGCCCGACGACTCCCCTGCCGAGCGCGCCCGCAAACTCGAGATGTCGCGCCGCGGCACCGACGCCATCCTCGACGACCTGGAGAGGCGCGGCTTCAACGCTGTCCGCATGTGGAACACCGTGCGCGGCGGCTCCGACTACGTCAAGGGTGACGGCTCCTTCGCCGATTGCGTGGATTATTTCCTGGCCGAGGCCAAGCGCCGCGGCTTCCGCATCTGGGCGGCCGGAGTCGGCAACAGCACCGGCTGGCCCGCGACCGACGATGTCGGCATTGTCGACGATCCGGCCACGGCGGAAGCCTGGCAGGCGGCGATCGAGGAAACCCTGACCGGCGACCGTCGTCTGGACATACGCCACAACATCGCCCGCGCCTGGGACCCGCGCCTCGAGCAACTGGTGATTCGCGAGATGCGGCGCAACGCCCATCATTTCAATCAGCACACCGGTTTGCGCTGGGCCGACGATCCGGTGTTCGCGGTCTGGGAGCTGACCAACGAGGAATGGTGGATGCGCAAGATGGTCGGCGGCCAGTGGCAGCGGCTGCCCGCCTTTTTCCGCAACCAACTGGTCGGGCAGTGGAACGATTTTCTGCAGGAAAAATACGGCACCGACCAGGCGCTGCTGGCCGCCTGGGAAGAGATGCTGCCCGGAGAAAGTCTTGCCAGGGGCTCGATCATCTTCGCACCAATGGCCGGGCGCACCTCTGTGGAAATGGCGATCAACGACGCCAATCCCGCCGCCCGGGAAGTGGTGGCCGGCCTCGAAACCGCCTACGCCCAGCAGGACTTCTCCCGCCAGCGCGGCGCCGATGTCCTGGAATTCCTGATGGACATGCAATTGACCCACAAGCAGAATCTGGAAGCCGCTTTCAAGGATTTCGGCAAGTCTACCCGACTCTCGCCGCTGGTCTATGACACCGGGATTGGCTACGAGATTCAATCGCAGTACCTGCACCAGAATGCGAATGCCGTCTCCCACAACGCCTATGTCAACGGCTGGGGACCGCAGTTTCAGGAGCCGGAACCGGGCGACACCCGCTTCCCTCATGCCGACATGGTTCGGCTGCTGGAGGCCGAGCGCATCTCCGCCAATGTCGGGCAGTGGAACAACTGGCTGCTCAAACCGCCCGGCATCTGCCAGGGTGTGCCCTGGCTCGAACACAACCGGGTCGAGGGCAAACCCTTCCTGGTTTACGAAACCCAGATTCAGCAGCCCGCCAAGTATCGCGCCGACTACCCCCTGCGCCTGCTGGCTCTGGCCTCGATCCAGGACTGGGACTGGGTGTCGTGGCACTACTATGCGCCGCCCGATGAAGTGGGGATCGAGGAGAACCCGTTTGAAAGACCGATGGACGTGACCGTGGGCTCCCACCCCCAGGGCTATCACTATACATACGATGAGGTGCAGAACGCCATGATGCGGGCAGCCGGCCACGCCTTCCGCAATCTGTCTCTGCAACCCGCCGCCAACCCGACTCGCTTCATCTATGGCCGCAAGAGCCTGTACGATCCAGCTTCCATGCACTATGCGGGCAGCTACGGCATGCTCGGCCTGGACATGATGCAGACGGTTTATCAGTACGGGGTGCGGATCGAGATCGACCCGGACCGCGAGGACGACCAGGTGATCGGGCCGGTCGTGAGCTTTGATGAACGCAACACCCACAATCCCTATACCCCGACCGAGGAAATCAGATTTGACTGGGAAAAAGGCTATCTCAAGCTCGACGCGCCGACCGCTATGGTCTTCACCGGCTACCTGGCCAACTACGGGGAGGCTGTCGAGTTCGCCCACGGAATTAATCTGCGCCAAGTGGAGATCGACAATCCCGAAGGCATCTTTGATCCGGTTGGCGAGGACGAGCAGTATATCGCCTTCGCGGTTTATGCGCAGGACGGCCTGCCCCTGGCCGAGACCCGCCAGGCCAGTCTCTCCCTGGTCAGCACCAGCTTCAACAGCGGCTTTAAAATGGGTGATGAAATGACCAGTCCCTACCATGTTCCGCAAGGCACCCATCGCGGCGGCCTGCCGGTGTTGGTCGCCCGGGTCGGGGCCATTGTCGAAGCCCCCGCGCTCGACGGCATGGCCTATGTGGCGCGCGACTGGAACGGCAACCGGATCGCGGCCGGGCTGGTTGAAAACGGCAGGATCGAAATCTCGAACGAGCTGCCCATCTTCGTTATCGAACTGAGCCGGTGAGGGTATTGGTTCGGAGGTTCGGGGGGTTCCGGGGTTCCGGGGGCTAGGGTCGTGATTTAAGCCCTGGAGGGGCGACCCCATCGTAGCCCCAGGCAACGCCTGGGGTGGGTGCCAAATCCGACTGTGCCCTGAAGGGGCACCTCAACCGGATGATGTACTAATCCTTAGCGGTCTTCGCGATGTTCTGTTAAAAAACGGATGAAACGGGGAATGGGTTGACGATAGCGGGCGACGAGAGCGGATTACGATTCGCCTTCGCCCTTCGGGACTACGGCGTAACATGTCGGGACGACGGACAGGCATGGGCAGAGAGCCTCCCAATCGTCCACCGCTCTCGTCGCCCGCTATCGTCAGCCGAGTAGTTCATGAAGCAAAAGGGAGCATTGTCATGTTGAAAAAAAACACATTGTCGCTAATCATTCTAACCGTTGCCTTCAGCGGCCTTGCGGTCTTTGCCGAGCTGCCGCAGGTTGAAATTCCAAGCTGGCACTTTGTGCCGCCGGAGGGGGCCGGGGTGGTCAATGTCCGCGACTATGGAGCCAGGGGTGACGGGGTGACCGACGACACCGAGGCCATTCGCCGGGCGATCTCGGAGAATATCGACATCAGTCGCTATCGCGCCAACCCTTTCATCTGGTTCCCCAACGGCACCTACCTGATAAGCGGCCCGATCGAGAGCCGGATTCAGCATCCGGACATTGAGAAAGGCGCGGTCTGGAGCGCCGGCTGGCGGTCGATGATGCGGCTGATCGGCGAAACCCGCGATGGTACGGTGATCAAGCTGGCCGACCGCGCGCCCGGCTATACCGATCCGGAGCAACCCAAATGGGTGATCGCCACCGGCAGCGAAGGCGACCGCCGCGACAATTACGCAGGCGGCGGCAATCGCGCCTTCCGCCACGCCGTCCTCAATCTTACGGTCGATGTCGGCGAGGGCAATCCCGGCGCCGTGGCCATTGATTTCGTCTCCAACAATCGCGGCGCGGTCGATGGAGTCACGGTGCGGGCGCCAGCCGGCAGCGGCCATACCGGGATCGGCCTGACCCGCTGGTGGCCGGGGCCGGCAATTATCCACGATGTCCGGATCGAGGGTTTCGCCCGCGGCATCGCCCTTCACCATTATCAGTACGGCATGACCTTCGAGAACATTCAACTGATCGGCCAGACCGAGATCGGCATTCACAACTTGCACAATGTTCTGAGTATGCGCAATGTCCGGTTCGAGGGCAACGTGCCCTTTTATCGCCAGGGTGACTCGATGCACGGCATGCTGGTTCTGCTGGACAGCCGGATCAACGGTGTCGATGCCGAGGAGATGGCGGCGATCACCAGTCGCGGCATCCTCAATCTGCGCCGGGTCACCTTCGAAGGGTTCGGCAGGATACTGGACAATCCCCATGACGGCAGCCTGTCGATTGCGGGCGACCTTGAGCAGCCGACCTTCATAGCCAGCCACGACCTGGGTTCGTCCCTGCACGCCGACGGCGGGCCGGGCCGCTCGCTCAACCTGCCGATCGAGGAAGTCCCGATCATCCGCCCCGGGCCGGATGACGAGTGGGTGGACGGCGGCACCACCGGCCAGTCATTGCAGGCGGCCATCGACAGTGGCGCGGAATTCATCTATATCCGCCCGGCGCAGACGATTGATCTTGAGGAGACGATTGTCCTGCGCAACAACGTGCGGCTGATTCTTGGCTTGAACGGCCATCTGCGCGGTCCCAACGGGAAACCGGCGGTGCGGGTCGAGAACGGCGGGCCGGAAGTGGTGGCCATGGAGCACATGTATCTCGGGGCCGGGGTTGATCAGGCCAGCGACCGCACTTTTGTATTGCGCCACGGCGATCTCGGCAGCTATGGCGTGCGGGCGACCGGCCGCGGCAAGACCCACGTGGTCAACGTGATCGGCCGCGGCTATCGCATCGGGCCGGGCCATCGTTTCTGGGGCCGTCAGATCAATTCCGAGTTTGGCTCCGATCCCTTGTTCTCCAACTTCGGTGGCGACTCCTGGATTCTGGGCTTCAAGATGGAAACTTCGCCGACCGGCAGTGGCGACGCCCCGAAAAGCACGCCCTCGCTGTTCAATCGCGGTGGCCGGCTCGAAGTCTTGGGTGGCCTGCTGTACACGCTGGGCAGTCGCCGCGAGCACGCCCCGCAGGTGCCGGCCTTCACCAATGAGCGCGGCCGGATCGCGGTTTCCTATCGCACCAATGGCCGGCCGGAAACCTACTATTCCAGAATCCTAAGGGTCGACAGTTTCACCGACGGCCGGGACCTGGTAACCTCGGACCAGATTGCGGGTCAGGGCGCGGCCCTGCTCAGCGATGACAGATAGCCTGAACTCGGCGCATCTACTGCGGCGCCAGCCGCTTTGGGAGTGCGACGAGCTATCTCAATGGGGAAGCACAGCCGTCACAAGGATAGATTTGGGCGAAAGGAAAGGCAAACCACTGATTAACACTGATGGGGCAGAATAAATTTAAAACAGAAGATAACGAAGACAACGAAGGGGAAAGCAAATCTTCAACCGCGAAATACGCGAAATATGCGAAAAATATACATTCTCTTTTTGTCGAAGCCCACGTTTGAACGAAGTGAATCACAGGGTGGCTATTATTGACAAAAATATTT
>SLNM01000181.1 GCA_007133055.1 Lentisphaeria bacterium | reverse complement strand
TAGTCGTTTGCGTCCCCGTACACCCGCATGGTTATGCCGGGTGCCAGAAAAGCGCCGAAACTCTGCCCGGCGGAACCGGTGAAATTAAAAACAATTGTATCCTCGGGCAGCCCTTCGGATCCGTGACGGCGAACCACCTCGGCCGAAAGCCGGGCGCCCACAGTGCGGTCAACATTGCGAATGGGCAGGTCCAAAACCATGGGCTGCTTCTGATCCAAGGCAGGTTGCAAGCCCGAAATCAGACCGTCGTCGAAACATTGGACGGGTACGAAAGGTTTCTCTCTCATGCACTTAACCGGGTATTCGCGCCATTCGTAGTCAGGCCGCAGCAGAGCGGAGAAATCCAAAGCCTGCGCCTTGCCGTGCTCGATGGCAGGCTGCGCGTCCAGAGCGTCAAGCCTGCCAATCATCTGGTCGACCGTGCGAAATCCCAGCTCGGACATCCACTCCCGCATGTTTTCAGCCAGAAACAAAAGTAGATTCTCCACGTGCTCCGGCTTGCCCGTGAAAAATTTCCGCAGTCTCGGGTCCTGTGTGGCGACCCCGACCGGGCAGGTGTTGTTATGGCACTTGCGCATCATCACGCATCCGATGCTGACCAGCATGATAGTGGCAAATCCGAACTCTTCGGCGCCCAGCAGCGCGGCCACCACCAAGTCTCGGCCGGTGCGCAACTGACCATCGACCTGGATTCTGATCTTGTCCCGCAAACCCTGCAACTGCAAAGTCTGCCAGGTTTCCGCCAGCCCCAGTTCCCAGGGCAGCCCGCAATGCTTGATGGCGCTCAGCGGCGAAGCGCCGGTGCCGCCGTCGCCGCCGGCGATCTGCACCATGTCGGCCTTGGCCTTGGCCACGCCGGCGGCCACAGTGCCAACCCCGGCCTCGGAGACCAGCTTGACCGAAACCCGGGCGCTGCGGTTGACGCATTTCAGATCGTAAACCAGTTGAGCCAGATCCTCGATCGAGTAAATGTCATGATGCGGCGGCGGCGAGATCAGAGTCACTCCGGCGGTGGTGTTGCGAACCCGCGCAATCTCGGCGGTTACCTTGTGCCCGGGCAACTGCCCGCCCTCGCCGGGCTTGGCACCCTGGGCCATCTTGATTTGCAGCTCATCGCAGCTGATCGCGTACTGGGTGGACACGCCAAAACGACCGGAGGCAATCTGCTTGACCCGCGACGAACGATCAAGTCCGTCGGCACCCACCCGGTAGCGGGCCGGGTCCTCGCCGCCCTCGCCGGAATTGCTGCGGGCACCCACCCGGTTGCAACCCGCCGCCAAAGTCTCGTGAGCCTCCCTGCTCAGAGAACCGAAGGACATGGCGGAACAGAAAAACCGCTGTACAATCGAGCTGGCCGGCTCGACTTCCGCCAACGGCACCGGATCACCAACCGGGCGCAGTTGAAACAAGCTGCGCAACGTCATTCTCTGGCAGGATTGATCATCGATCAACGCCGCGTAATCCTTGAACTTGCCATAGTCCCCTTCCCGCACGGCGTACTGCAGGGCGATCACCGCCTCGGCCGTCAGCAGATGCGCCGCACCCTGCCTGCGCACGGCGTAGCGCCCGCCGATCTCCAGAAGGCTCGGCGGCGAACCGTGGACGGGAAAGGCCAGACGATGACGCTGAATGGTCTCGGCCGCGATCTCCGCCAGCCCCGCACCCCCAATCCGACCGCCGGCGCCGGGAAAGTAGGAGTCGATCAAATCCCCGGCCAAACCGACCGACTGGAAGGTCTGAGCGCCCATGAAACTGCGAATGGTCGAAATCCCCATGCGGCTGAAGGTCTTGAGCAACCCCTTCTTGACCGCGGCAATATAGTTGTCCAGCGCCTTTTCCGGCGGACATGGCACACTCAGCATATCCTCCTCGGCCAGACGGCGGGCGGTGGCCATCGCGGTATAGGGGCAGACGGCGTTGGCGCCGAACCCGATCAGCATGGCAAAGTGCATCACCTCCCGAGGTTCGCCGCTCTCAACGATAATTCCGACCTGGTTGCGCAGACCGCATCGCAGCAAATGATGATGCAGTGCGGAAACCGCCAGCAACGCCGGGATCGGCGCATTCTGCCGATCCATGTTGCGGTCGGTCAGAATCAGCAGCGAAGCTGCGTCCTGAATCGCCTGCTCGGCAGACTCGCCGATCCGTCGCAAGGCCGCCCGCAAACCCTCGGCGCCATTCTCGACCGGGAATAGAATGTCCAAGTCCGCCGAGCCCAGATCCGCGTGCCTTGAACCGCGAATTCGGTCGATGTCCTCGGGAGTCAGAACAGGATGGCGCAATTTCAACTGGCGGCAGTGCTGCGGGGTTTCGTCCAGCAAGTTGCGCTCCCGCCCAAGATAGCTCATCAGCGACATCACCAGCTCCTCGCGCAGCGGGTCGATCGGCGGATTGGTCACCTGCGCGAAGAGCTGCTTGAAATAATCAAACATCAGTTGCGGGCGCTCGGCCAGCACCGCCGGCGGTTCGTCGTTGCCCATTGAACCCACTGGTTCCTGGGCGTTGACGACCATGGGCTCGAGTATCAGCTTCAACTCTTCTCGGCTATAGCCGAAAACATGCTGGGTGCGCACTAGTTCCCGGGTCGTAACCGCCGACGGCGAAGGCGGATTGAGCAACCCGCGCAGCTCGATGCTGTTGGCCTCGAGCCAATGTCGATAGGGCTGGCGCCGGGCTATCCGCGCCTTGATTTCCCGGTCTGGCACAATGCGCTGCTGCTCGAGATCGATCAGCAGCATGCGCCCCGGCTGCAAACGCCCCAGACTGTGTACCTTGTCGGGAGCCATTTCCAAAACCCCGGTTTCCGAGGCAAGCACCACGTAGCCGTCATCGGTCACGGCGTAGCGGGCGGGCCGCAGCCCGTTGCGGTCCAAGGTCGCCCCAAGATAGCGGCCATCGGTGAAAACGAGGGCGGCGGGACCGTCCCAGGGCTCCATCAGAGCACTGTGGTAATCGTAGAAAGCACGCAGGTCCCGACTGATATGATACTTTTCACCCCAGGCTTCGGGAACCATCATCATCACCGCATGGGGCAGAGAGCGCCCGGCGGCGGTCAGCAACTGCAAGACCGCGTCAAAGCAGGCGGAATCGCTCAGCCCCGGCATCACCACCGAAGGCAGGCGCTCCCCCCTGGCCGGGTCCCAGATCGTGGTGCAGCTCAAATGCGGTTCCCGCGAGCGCATCCGGTTGATATTGCCGCGCAGTGTGTTGATCTCACCGTTGTGGGCCAGCATGCGAAAAGGCTGGGCCAGATGCCAGGCCGGAAGTGTGTTGGTGCTGTAACGCTGGTGGACAATCGAGTAGCGCACCTTGAACGAGGGATCGAGAATGTCCGGGAAAACTTCCGCCAACTGAGTGCCGGTTAGCATCCCCTTGTAAACCAGAGTGCGACTGGACAGGCTGGCAATGTGGAACGAACGGTATTCAGCCTCGTCCCAGGACTCCACCTCCTCCTCGGCCAGACGGCGGGCCAGATACACACGGGGCTCGAAGGCGGCCGTCGGCAGGGAGCCGCGGGCGACCAATAACTGACGAAACAAAGGTTCGGTCTGGCGGGCCAGATCACCAATGTTGCCAGTTTGCACCGGCACTTCGCGCCAACCAAGCACTTCCGCCCCGACACTTTTCACCGCCCCTTCCAGCGCGGCCATGCAGCGCTCGGCCGCCTTTTCGGCCCGAGGCAGAAAAATCATCCCCGCCGCATATTCCCCGACCGGCGGCAAAGCGAAGCCAAGGGTCTCACTGACCGAGCGCATAAATTCATCCGGCATGTCCAGCAGCAAACCGGCACCGTCACCGGTCGCCTGGTCGCCGCCCACCGCGCCGCGGTGTTCAAGATTGACCAGAACCGACACCGCCTTCTCCACCACTTCATGCAGTGGCTCATCCCGCAACCGGGCCACAAAACCAACCCCGCAACTGTCATGCTCGAAAGACGGATCATACAACCCCGCCCGGCGAACCCGACCGCAGGCGTCGAATCTGGCATCTCTTTTTACTTGCACCGCCATAGGTTTAAACCTTAATCTTTGTCGCAAACTCTGTCTTCGGAATGCTTTGTTAGCCTGCTTAATTCACGAGCCAAGTTTGCCGCAGGCTGCCACGAGACAAGCCGCGGCTGTGGCATTCTACCGCAAGGCGATGGCTCGTGGCAGGATGCGGTGAAATTGGCCGCCCTTCGGGTGCGAAATTCGGCCATGCACTTCGTGACAAACCAGATATTTCGGGACAATGTCTGTATCCTGTTGATTATGCATACATAATGGCGCATGGCCGAATTCGCATGAATTAATCAGGCTAGCATATATTGCGCCAATCCCCGGCCATAGTTACTATAACGCTGTCCGGCAGTATTTTACTATGCCAACAATATTATACCACTGCACATAGCGACACAATATTGTATAATTTGCATGGACATTGTTCGTTTTTGTATAAACAATGACGATGTCGAAATAGAAAGCCGGGCGACGATTGCGGGCGACCCTCCTACGCCAAGGCTCCGGCGTGGCAGGCGATTGCGGTGGACGATTATCACAAACATTTGACTTCATGTCTCCGTGACTTCATGACTCCGAATTTATTCCCTGTGTCATGACCGAAGTCATGTTATGCTTATGCTTGGCGTCATGCAGTCATGAAGACACGGAGTCAATGGGGATTCATGAGCCTTATCGCGCACGTTGTCGCGCACTTATATCGAAAGGGGAAACCGGGCGACGATTAAGGACGACGATTACGGTTGACGAGTTCCACGCTTCGCGCCCCCAATACTCTTACCCGATCCGCTTTAATCGGTGAGCCGACCAATAACCTTGACGCGCATCTTGTCCTTGTTTGTTCTCCCGCAGAGACGCTGAGGC
>SLNM01000041.1 GCA_007133055.1 Lentisphaeria bacterium | reverse complement strand
CTGCCCATGTTTCGTATCCATTCGGGCTTCAACAGGCAAGGGCCTGGTTTCGACAGGGATATCAGCACGTCGGCTCCCTGGATGGCGTCATCCATGCTTTCAATGTTATGCGGGTTGGTGGCCTGGCATAGTTCCCATTTTCGATAGAAGCGCTTGTCGGCTTCTATGTCTTTGCGGTTTTGGTGCAATGCCCCTTTAGAGTCGAACATGATGGCTTTTTTGGGATCGGCTCCGGCGGTATGTACGATACGTGCGATGGTGGCGTTGGAGGCTCCGGCGCCGAAGTGTGTCTCGGGCAGTCGGCGCTCAATCATAAACACAAAGCCATGTCCTTCGCCATGCCGCACCGTTCGATGGCCTGTCGTCGGAGCGGTGCCCGGCCAGGAGCCGCAGCTTTGTCAATAACAGGATCAGACCATGTTCGAAGCACCGGTTAAACTATTTGATATCGCACATGAAGACGACGGCTCCACCTGGGAGGCGATCAAGGCCTGCGAGAAAATTCTGGAAAAAGACCCGGAAGACACTATGGCTCTGGCATCCCTGGCCAACGCCTATGAACGCATCGGCGACAGTGCCCGCGCCCACGAACTGCGCTTGCAGTCAGTGGAAATTCTTGAGCGCGATCAGAAATGGGCCGACTTGCAAGAGATGGCGGAGCATCTGTGCAGAACCAGTCCTGAAGATCAGAAATTTCTGAAGCTCCGGGACTTGGCGGCGGAGCATCTGAAAAACGAGGGAGACGACTCGGCCAGCCGGGACAAACCAGCCGGCACAACCAGGGCGCCACTGGCCTTCGACCTGAATGCCGAACTCGATCTGGCATGGCTGCTCCTGCAAAATGACATGATCACCCAGGAGCAGTATGAAAAGGCCATCTCGGGGCTGACGGAAAGCAGGATGAACACCATGTCCGAGTCAACCTTGTCATTGCTGCAGGAGCTGGCGGCCATGGAACGGATAAAAATGGATAAAATTCTCGGCTTCCTGTCGGCCTACACCAACACCGCATACATTGAAGTCGATGGTTTCGAGATCGAGGAGGAAATCGCCGCCCGCATACCCCTGTCCCAGTCCCGGCGCATTGGAGTGCTTGCCTTCGCCGCCATGGGCGAGGAGCTGATGGCGGTGGTGCTGAACCCGGTCGATGAAAACCTGAAGAAGCGGACGGCGGAATTTCTCGGTCGGAAAGTGCATTTCTTCCTGACTTCACCCGAGTCATTTCAAAAAGCGATCGCCCGTCTCGAGGCCGCGAGCAAAAAACGCTGATCCGGTCAATGATGGGAGAAGATTCTTTCCGGGGCATGCCGCAGAGCCACCCCGAGCTGATTCGCCCGCTCAATGACGGCGGCGTCGCGCAACGATCCGGCGGGGGCGACAATCGCCCTGACCCCTCCCGCCGCCGCCACCTCAACCCCGTCGGGGAAGGGGAAGAACCCGTCGCTGGCCATCGCCGATCCCGCAGCGGTCTCCGCGCCCTGGTATTTTTCCCGGAACTTGATCAATGCCTGCTCGACGGCGCCCACCCGGTCCTGTTCGCCGGTGCCAACCGCCAGAGTGCCGCCGTTCCTGACCAGAACCACCCCGTTCGAACGCACACTGAGATTGATATACCAGGCGGTCACGAGGTCCTGCAACTGCTGTTCATTGGCCTCAACTGTGGAAACCTGCTCGCCCAATGATTTGCTGGAAGCGCGGGCCGGGGGCAGGTCGTCGGCGCTTCTGACGGCAGTCAGCAAGGGAGCGGCGACCACCAACGAACCGTCGTGCAGCACCTTGATGGTGCGACAGCCCTCAATATCGTCTCCGATAAATTTCGGCAGAGTCCGCAAATCACCGCAGCGAATGATTCGAATGTGCCGGTTGAGCTTGTTTTCCGGATGGTTGAACACGGCCATTGCCCGCGGATCAAAGTCGGGAGCGACCACGCACTCGACGAATGAGCCCATAATCTCTTTCGCCGTCGGCTCGTCGACCCGGGTGTTGAAACCGACCACGCTGCCGAAGGCGGCCCGGGGGTCGCAGTCCCGGGCTTTGCCGTACACATCGACCAGCGGCTCGCCGGTCGCCGTCGCCACCGCCGCACCGCTGGGATTGACATGCTTCATGCAGGCGCAGGCCGGGCGGTCAAAAAACTTGACGATGTTCAAAGCGTAGGAAATATCCTCCAGGTTAGTCTGGGAAAGACCGTTCTTGCCGGTCTTTAGCATCTCCATGCCGGCCAGGGCGCCGGCGTGGCCAGTCGGGCGATAGAATGCGGCGGTCTGGTGCGGATTGGTTCCGTAGCGCAGGTCCTCGATCTTCTCATACTCGATCCCGCCCACCTGCATGGTCGGGGCATAGTCGCCGAGATTGCGGGAAAGATAAGTGTCGCGGGAGATTTTTGGCTTGGTCATGGTTGATTGTGCCTTTCCTGGTTTTTGGTTTCATGGCGGCACTGTCCTCGGATCTCGGCCCGACTATGAAAACTGAATGTCGCAGAGTCGATGATAGACCCCGCATTGCCGATACAGTTCGTCATGGGTTCCGCGCTCGATGATCCTTCCCTGGTCGAGCACGCAAATTTGCTCGGCGTGCTTAATCGTGCTGAGCCGATGCGCGATGGCGAAAACCGTCCGGTTCTCCATCAGATGCAGGAGCGCTTCCTGGACGAGCTGCTCGGTGGCGGTGTCGAGAGCGCTGGTCGCCTCGTCGAGGATAAGGATGGGCGGATTGCGCAGGATGGCGCGGGCGATGGCTATGCGCTGCCTCTGGCCGCCGCTGAGAACAAAGCCCTTGTCCCCGACCACGCGGTTGTATCCCTCCGGGGTGGCGATGATAAAGTCGTGGGCGTTGGCCTGCTTGGCGGCCCGGACAATATCCTCGATGGTGGCTTCGGGGGAGCCGTAGGCGATATTGTCCGCAATCGTTTCATTGAACAGGATGGTTTCCTGTGTAACCACCCCGATCAACCGGCGGAGCGAGGCGATTTCGATCTTGCGCAGGTCCAGGCCGTCGAGCAGAATCCGCCCCGAGCTGGGATCGTAGAATCGAGCCAGCAGATTGGCCACCGTGGTCTTGCCGGAACCTGTTTCCCCGACAAAGGCGATCGTCCGGCCGCGGGGCAGTTCAAAGCAAATATCCTCGACCGCCGGCGGGTCCTGCGGCCCGTAGGCGAAGCTGACGTTCTCGAATCGAATGCAGTCGCGAAACTCGGTGCGCGCCACAGCCTGAGGGTCGACCGGTAATTTTAAATCGGCGTCCATTAGTGCGAACAGACGGTTGGCGGCGGCGACACTGCGTTGCAGGCTGACATTCATTTTCGCCAGTTGCTTGACCGGTTCGTAGGCCACGTACATGGCCAGACCCAGCGGTGCCAGGCTGCTTAGGCGAATCCCCAAAGCGAAGCAAACAACCAAACCAATGCAGGCGACAATCACGCCAAGAAACTCTATGAAAGGGGGAACCCAGAGCTGGGCCCGGAAAGCTCTCACAATGTTCCTGAAGTACTGCCGGTTCATAGCCTTGAAATGATCATACTCCTGATCCTCCGTATGAAACGCCTTGACCACCCGAATGCCGGTCAGATTCTCCTGCATCCGGGAAACTAGGCGGCCAATGCCCTGGAGCGCCTTCTCCGTATGGTGGCGAACGCGCCTGCCAAGCACGATGATCGGTATGAAAACCAGAGGGACAAACAATACCAGGCCAAAGAACCAGGCCGGGAAGTCGCTGACAATCACCGTGTGGACAATCGCGAAGCCAGCCGCCAACAGCACCATTGGCGCCTGGGTCAGATTGGTCACGTTCTTCACGATCACCGTTTCCAAAATGTTAGCGTCGTTGGTAATATGGCTGATCAGACTGCCCACGTTGCTCTTGGCGAAAAAAGCCAGGGACTGATCCTGTAAGTTCATGAATATCCGATTGCGCAGATCAAGCACCAGTCGCGACCCGATCCAATGCATGTAATATGAGTTCAGAAACACCGCCACAGTCCGCACGGCAAAGAACAGGGGCAGTCCCAGCAGGCCCAGCAGCATGAATTGCCAGGAGATGGTGCCATCCTCGCGAAACTGAGGTATGTTGAATCGCTCCGCCAGATAATCGCCCAGCGAACCGAGAGGCGAAACTTCCAGCGCTTCGTGCTTTTCCGCCGGCGCCTCGGCTTCCTCCGCCACCAAGGCGGCCGGTCGCTGTTCGAAAGGCTCAATCAACCGGGGGGCGTACTGAAAAACCCCCAGCAACGACCCACCGGCGACCATGCCGCACAAAACGCCGACAATCAACCGCCAGCGATAGGGGCGAGTGAAGCCGATAAGGCGCTTGTAGGTCTGCCATGAAGATGTAGGAGGCATGTACTGAACTTGTTCCGCGCAAAGTAACTATGAAATTAGCTGAGACTGCGGCCCGCAAACCGCTGAGGCAGGGGTAAAATATGACGGAAAGCCTTGAATTCAAGTTCACTTGCAGAATCTCCAATAACCAACACTCAATATCCAAACAATAGCCACAAAAAAATAATGCAATTGGTGTGCTGAAAGCACCCCGCATGCGCCAACGGCGCAGTGCCCCTTTGGGGCGGAAAACATCCTCGGTGGGATGGCTCCTGTGGATGTCGTTGTCGCGAGCTTGATTGAGAAAAAACATGGCGACGCTTACGGTTTACGATTCGAGCGCACTCACTCGTCCCTCGCGGGTACCTGGAGACGGCGGGTCACCGCCGTTAATTACCGTCCGAGGCCGGACGGCTCCAGGGCGTTCCATTTGCGCTTTCAATTGCCCCCCCTGCGCCAACAGCGCATAGCATACCAGACCGGGAAAATAGTTCACCGGCGGCGCGGCGAGCATATCTGCCGTGGAACTCGTCGTCCGTAAGCGTCGCCCGTAAGCGT
>SLNM01000174.1 GCA_007133055.1 Lentisphaeria bacterium | reverse complement strand
GTCGAGCACCACATCGGCCCGCTCGCCGATCGGCGAGGAGGGATTGCCGAGGATGGCGATCAGGGGCCAGCCCCCGCCCCGGAGCACCGGCATGAGCTCGACAATCTCCGCGGTGATGCCGGTGGGCTTGAAAAAGGCCGACCAGGGAATGCGCAATCGGCGGGTCTGCATCTCCTTAACCACCTCCAGGTATGCGCCCTGATCGTCGTTGAAGACCGAATCGGCGAAGAAAACCGATTCGGCCCGGTGTTCGCGGGACAGCATCTCGATGTCGTCCACCACTTGCCCCGCCGGGCGCAGCCGCAGTCTGCGCCCCTCCAAGACCGGGTATGAACAGTACACACAATCGAGCGGGCAGCCTCGTTTGCTTTGCAGTGAGGCGACGCTGCCCTGTTGCAGGTATGAAGTTAGAATTTTATGATCGTAGGCGGCGGTTGGGATGTCCGAGCCCGCCATGCGGGTGTCGCCGGACAGGATCGTGCCCGGGCGCGGCCACTGCCCGCGCTCGCCGGCTGCGAGCAACTGCCGGAACTGCGCCTCCCCCTCGCCGATAACTCCATAGTGAGCACCGGTTTGAGCCATGATCAATTCCGGAAAGATCGAAAAGGCGGAGCCGCCTAGAATGGTCTTTGCAGGGGAAACATTGTGGACACAGGCGACAATCCGCCCCACCGCCTCCAGGTATCGCTCCTCGTTGACTAGGTTGACATTGTCAATGTTGCGGATGGAAATGCCGACCGCATGAGGCTGAAAACGGTTGAGGTGTTCGCGAAGGGCGGTCAATGACATGCGGTGTTGCAGGAAGTCGAAAAATTCAATCAGGTGCCCGTCCCGGCGGGCGGCGGCGGCGATCATTGACATGCCCAGGGGATAGACCGGGTACGGACTTTTTGCCAGATTCGATGACACCAGTAATACTCGCATGGCTCAGGCGCGCCCCCATTTTCGCCGTCGATGCAGGTTGACCCGGGAATAGGTGCCGTCCTGCTTTTCCCGTTTAATCACATCGACATAGAGCTTGGCCATTTTCAGTTCAATGCTGCAATCGGCATAGAATTCGTCCCAGGCATACTGGAACAGCTCGTCGAGCTGCTGCGGACTCATGCGGGCGGGTTGGAAAACGGTCTCGCCGCAGGTGTAGCGAGACCATTGATTGTGGAGTATGCGCCCCTGCTCTTGCAGGGTCTGGCGAATCGGCGTGCCGGGAAACGGGGTCATGATCGTGAACTCCGCCAAATCCAAGTTCAATTCCAGGAGAAAGTCGACAAATCGTTTGATGTAGTCCGGGTCGTGTTCGTCGGTGCCCAGTATAATCGTGCCCTCCACCCCGATACCACGTTCCTGCAAACGTCGAACCCGACCGGCAATTACCGGCGACATGTCGACAATCGCCTGATAAACATACCAGCATCCCGCTTCGGCCGCCAAATCGAGAATCTCGGGGTCGTCCTTGATCGGGTGGGAAATCCATTTTTTACGCAGCGGAATCAGCGCCCGGAACAGCTCCTTCTCCCATTCGTCGTCCTGGGCCAAGGAGTTGTCGACAAAGAACAGCCGGTTGTTGTCGATGGCCGCCACCTCCTCGATTACCTTCCCGACTGGACGCGGCCGGAAGCGGCGCCCGCCCAGGAAAGGGGTGCAGCAGGGGAAGCAGTTGAACCGACAGCCCCTCGAGGCATGGACCAGGTCGACCATTTGAACCCCGCGGAAATTGTAGCGCTCGCGGTCCAGTATCTCGCGCCGGGCCGAACCGATCAGGTTGGTGTCGGGAAAATCAGTGCTGTAGTCGTAGCAGGGTTGCAGACGGTTGCGGCGGAAATCCTCGAGCACCGCCGTCATCCGCCCTTCGACTTCGCCGAGAAAAACACTGTCCGCGTGCGACTTCGTCTGCTCGGCGTGCAGCATGGTGCCGATGCCGCCAAAGACCACGGTCTTGCCGAGGCCGCGAAAGGTGTCGGCGATTTCCCAGCCGCGTTCCATCTGGCAGGTGAGCATGCAGGACATGCCGATCAGGTCAGCCTCGACCGAGAAGTCGACTTCCTGGATGTTCTCGTCGCAAAAAGTCACATCCGCTGCTTCCGGCAAGCCGGCGGCAAAGCATACCGGCCCGTGGGGAGGCAAATGGAACTCAGGCTGATTTTTCAGCTTCGGCCACTTGGGGTAGACAATATGTATTTTCACTTGAGTTCGACGTCTGTTGCAGGGTTGCTGTTTTTTGTCAACGATAAGGGGATATGAATCGTTTGTTCAACTTTTCCTCTGGTTCAGTAAAAACTCAATCAGCCGCTCCGGCTGTCGCCACTGCTCTGCCATCTGCTGCAGCCTGCTCAGCGGAAGCCCCGCCGGATCGGTGGGCGGTGCAGGCTGGAAAAACAATCCGGCGACTCGTTCCGGCTCCAGCCATAGACCAATGACGGCTTCACTTTGTTGCCTGGCCAGTGACGACGCGGCGGTGGTCAGCAGCGCAGGCAGAGGCCGCCGGTCATCCTCGAGGAAAAAGGTTGGCCCGGTCAGACCGCAGGCGATGGAAACTTCGGCCAGTGGCGCAGTGGGCAGCGTGTAGATGAAAAGGTTGCCGCGGCCGAGCACACGCTGGTGATCAAGGTAATCCTGATAAAATTCACGGTTGATGGTCTGGGTTGGCTGGAAACCGAGGCCGATGACCCCGATGTCCCGCTTGGTTCCGGCCTGGTTCGGCGGCAGACCGAGTTCGCGCAGAATCATCGCGGCAACACCGCAGGCGGCCTTGACCGCGTCGGGGAAGCGGCTGAAATTGCGGGGAATCGGGTCGAACCAGCGAGCGGCCAGCGCACGCCAGTCTTTTTCGCTGGCCGGCCTGCCGCCATACCGAACCGTCGAGCCGGCGCGCCAGGCCGCAACCCCCTCAGGCACCAGCCAGGCGGCGGCCGCGACCATGAATTCCCTCTGATCCGAATGACTGCTCACTGAGTTCTCCGATAGTGGCTAAAAAGAGTTATGGCTGAACTCCATGAGGACGGTCCGGCAAAGAAATCACCAGCGCGCTGTTGACTCCTCCGAAACCGGAATTGGTGGAGAGCGCAAACCGGGCATCGGTCAGACCCAGAGGCCGAAGGCAGACCTTGCCCTCCGCCTCGGCCATCGGCTGAACCGTGCCGACGGATACGGGCACAGTCTGCTGCCGCAGCGCCCGCGCCGTCACCACAGCCTCCAGCAAACCTGCCGCCCCCAAAGTGTGCCCGGTGCCGCCTTTTACGGAAAACAGCGGCGGCAGACTCCCAAATACTTGCTTGAATGCCTGCAGTTCCATGGCGTCATTGTATACAGTGCCCGTGCCATGGCCGCAGACAAAGGCGATGTCCGCAGGATCAACCTCGGCTTCCTGCAATGCCCTGACCATCGCTTTTGCCAGACCATCGCCCCGCCGGCAGGGGCCTGTCATGTGATTGGCGTCGGAGGCAATGCCGCAACCGGCGACAGTGGCGAGAATCGAATGTTGCTCGCGGCGTGCTCGTTCCTCGTCCATCAGAACCACCGCCACCGCCGCCTCGCCCAATGTCAGGCCGTCCCGACCCTGGTCGTATGGCCGGGCGGGTTGCGGAGACAATGCCATCAGGGCGGAAAACCCGGCGAAAATGAACTCACTGACACCGTCGCAGCCGACCACCAGCACAGTTTCGGACTTACCCTCCTCGATCATGGTCTGACCTCGGGCCAGGGCGACGGCCGAGGATGCGCAGGCGGCGGAAACCAGCGCGCCCGGCCCGCGAATGCCGGTTTGCTCCCGCAGCCAGGAAAGCAGGCGAAGCGGGTTGCCTGCCCGTAAGTCTCCGCCCGATGCCGTCACATCCGCTTCAAGTCTATCAACTTCACCGACCGTGGTGGCCAAAAGCAGTGCCGCTTCCGCCGGCAGCGGCGATGGTCGCAAAGCGAACAGCCGCCCCAGCATCGCGGTCAGACGGGAGCGCTGATGCCCGGCCAGGCAACCGTCGGGTACGAGAGCCGAACAATCGCTCTGCCAATGACGACTGCAAAATTGCGGATGCCGCCCGATCGCCGACCGCCCGGCCAGCAACCCCTGCCAGCACGGACCTAGCCCAATGCCGTAGGGACTGATCAGGGTGGCCCCCACAATTGCTGCCGATCGGGACATGCTCTGATTATTTCCTAGCCTGAGGTTATCATGTGGCAAACGTGACGCGCAATTTTAACAGACGGGAATCCGTGAAAAAATTGGCGAAAAGGTATTATACCGCGCATTATAGAAATTTCGCCGTACGCGACTGCCGATTCCGGGAACCTTTGTCGCAAGCTTTATCGAACGTTGTTTATGAACCGAAAACCCATTGACTCCATATTAATTGTTCACCACATTGGTTGGTCGGCCGGCAATGAAGGCGCGGACGTTTTCAACTACGGTTCGCATCAGCCGCTCCCGAGCTGTCCGTGTCGCCCAGGCGATGTGGGGTGTCACCAGGCAATTGGGCGCGCTAAGCAGCGGATTATCGGCTCGTGGCGGCTCGGTGGCAAGGACATCGAGGGCGGCGCCGGCCAGCCGCCCCTCCCGCAGAGCCTCGGCCAGGGCAGATTCGTCGATCAGCGGTCCGCGCGCGGTATTGATGAGATAGGCGGTGGGCTTCATCCAAGCCAGGCGCAGGCCATTGATCAATCCGGTGTTCTCCGTTGTCAGCGGGCAATGCAGGCTGACCACGTCACTGGTCCGAAGCAATGTTTGCAGGTCGGTCAGTTCCGGGTGTTTAATTGCATCCGTCAAGCACGATGATTTTTGCCATCCTACCATTCCCCTTACTATAATCTGTCAAGTCCCCATGTCCGGGCGGTTTCGCGGAGCAGTTCGGCCGCACGCTGCATGGATGCTTCTCGCGATATGTTGGGCG
>SLNM01000060.1 GCA_007133055.1 Lentisphaeria bacterium | reverse complement strand
TGCCGCGAATCGACCATATGTACAGGCGGGCGGGGAGGGTGAATATCTTATTGCTCGAAGTACGTAGAAGAGAGAAAACAAAACCCAGCCCGACTCCCAGTACGATTCCCAGAGCGGTGATCTGCAATGTAGCCAGGGCGGCTCGTCGAAAAGTCAGAAAATAGGCCGGTATCACCGACAAGTCCCAGGGGATAAAATCCATACGACCTCGCGGGTAAAAGTCAAAATTCGCATCAGCGCCGGCTGATGTCGGCGCCGTCATGCCACTTGCGGCTGATCGCCGACATTTCACCGCGCTCGTGCAGCGCCTCGATAATCTGATTAAGCCGTTGCAGGAGATTGTGATCGTCCTTCCGAACCGCCAGCGCCATTTCCTCCAGTCTCAGCAAATCACCTGAGAGCACCAAGTTTTCGCCGCCGGCGATTTCATTGATCGCCTTCAGAGCTACCATGCGGTCACTGATCACACCGTCCACCCGGCCATTGATCAATTCGGTGAAAGTCTGATTGTCATCCTGGTAGTAAACCGGTTCCGCGTCCAGGTTTTCGGCGTCGACGACGAAATTGGTGGCGGTAACCACTGCGATCGACTTGCCGGCCATGTCCTCCGGGCGCAAGTGCTGGCCGTCCGGCTCCCTTCTAACCACCAATTGCGCGCCGGAATAGTAATAGGGCACGGTGAAGGCGACGACTTGCTGTCGCTGTTCGGTGATGGCCATGCTTCCGAGGATGGCGTGGTAGCGGCCGGCTCTCAGCCCTTCGATCAGGCCGTCCCAGTCGGAAGTTATGTAATCCAGCTCCACCCCCAGTTTTTCGGCGATGGCGTATCCGGTGTCGACATCGAAACCGACCACCTGGTCGTTCTGATAAAAGTTGAAAGGCGGGTAGCCGCCGCTGCCTGCGACCGTAAACTTGCCGCTTTGCCTGATCGATTCCAGGCTGTCTCCGGGGGGGCCGCAGCCTGCCAGTAGGAAGAGCAGTGAGAAGGATAGGAGTTTTTTCAGTCGATTCATCGTTTTCAGCCTCCGATTCAGGTTTTCAATATACGACGAGCAACGCAAATTGATGTCGTCAGGGTAAAAAGCAAGATAGTGCCATGGCGGCATCATGCAAGTGTAAACGGTCGACGCTTACGGGGGGCGATAACGATTACGAAGCATAATCGGGGTCGGGGTCGCTATCGGCATCGGCATCGAAACAGGACCGATTTACCACGAATATCACGAAGGAACACAAAGATTATGCGGTGCGCCTTCAGCGCATATCGTTATGGTTTGTCTGGAAACCGGGGCGCTGCCCCGGTCTGGTATGCACAGCGCCGTTGGCGCAGGGGACAATTGAAAGCGGCGGCAAACCGCCCGCCTTGTCCAGAACCTTGTCGCAAACCTTGTCGAAACGGGGAAACCGGACGATGCTTACGGTCGACGATTGCGGTGGACGAGAGCGGTGGACGAGTTCCAGAACTCACTTTTAAGCGCAAATGGAACGCCCTGTTTTCATAGTATGCCTGAAAATAGATTGTTTGGGCATTTTTCTTTCTGATTGTCGTTCAACTTGCGACCCTTTTGGACTCAAAATAGCGAGGTCTGGAGTTCCGCGCTTCGCGCCCCCCAACACCCTTGCCCGGCCCGCTTGCCCGCCACACTTGCTCGGATAGTCCTGCCCGACCTGGTTAACCGGATTCCCTCGGCCATCGGTACTCATTACGCCTCTGTATCACCTTGTTTTTGCAAAGCAGTCATCCGATGGCTACAGTACTGTGCGGAACCCGTAATATTTGTTATTCTCCGAAAAAGAGATTCGGTCCATGTCGAACAATGCCCTGGTCGCGGTGATTTTTTCGCCCCATCCCGATGATGAATGCATTATCGGCGCCCTTCCGCTGCGTCTGGCTCGCGAGTGCGGGGTGAGAGTTGTCAATGTGGCCGTCACCCTGGGCAGTTTGAAAGAGCGCCGTGCCGAGCGTTTGCGGGAACTGCAAGAATCCTGCGAGCTTCTGGGGTTTGAGCTGATCATTCCGGGCGCTGACGGACTTGACAATGTCAACCGGGAAAGCCGCGCTCAGGAGCCAGTTGCCTGGGCGGGCAAGTTGGCGCTGATCAGAGAGGTTTTTGAGCAATGTCAGCCGGGGCTGATTTTTTTTCCGCATGGTCGGGATTGGAACAGTACGCACGAAGGAACTCATTGTCTGGTCATGGACAGTTTGCGTACGTTGCCGCGGTCATTTCAGGTTGTGGCAGTCGAGACCGAGTTCTGGCATCCGCTTTACAGTCCAAATTTAATGGTGGAGGTCTCTCCTCGCCAGGTTGCCGAGCAGATGGCGGCGGTTAGTTGTCACCGAGGCGAGATCATGCGCAATCCGTATCATCTTGGCCTGTCTGCCTGGATGCGTGACAATGCCCGGCGCGGCGCGGAAGTGGTTGGCGGCCAGGGTTGTGTTTCTTCGGGTTGCGAGTTTGCGACACTTTATCGTCAGTTTTTGTGGTGGAACGGCCAGGTTGAGCCGGTAGTGGCGCGGCGCATATTGCGTGTCGGTGCGCGGCCGGTAATCGACCATCGCGGCATAGCATGAACCAATCAGACAGACATGGATGTAATTCATCAACAATTTGAGGTTGCCTACGAGTATCCGGTCTATTTTACTCGCGGTTTGTTCGCCGAATCCAATCCGATGCTCAGCGATTTTCTTGGCAGTGCCTGTGAAAGCCATTGCGGGATAATGGTCTGCATTGATCGCGGGGTAGCCCGGGCCTGGCCGCATTTGGCTGGCAGCATTGAGAATTACTTGACGGCGCGTCCGCGGCAATTCAAGCTTGTTGCTCCGGCTCTGCTGGTGGCGGGCGGGGAGGCAGCCAAGAAAGACTGGTGTGAAGTCCGCCGCATCATAGGCCTGGCGGCTGAGCGGCAGGTTTGCCGGCACAGCTATCTTTTGGCGGTCGGCGGCGGCAGCATGCTCGATGTTGCCGGCCTGGCCGCCTCTCTGATTCATCGCGGCATTCGCTTGTTGCGGGTGCCGACCACGGTTTTGGCTCAATGCGACGGCGGGGTCGGAGTGAAGAACGGCATTGACCATGGTGGCGTCAAAAATTTTCTCGGCACCTTTGCTCCGCCGTCCGCGGTGTTCAATGATTTTGATTTTCTTGCCACCTTGCCCGCCGTCTACTGGCACGGGGGTGTGGCCGAGGCTTTCAAGGTGGCGATTATCAAGGATGCCGGTTTGTTCGCGACCTTGACGGCGGAAGCGGATGCTCTGCGCCGCTGCGAATTGGCGGCGGTTGCGCCGGTAATAGAGAGGACTGCCGCATTGCATCTTGATCATATTCGCCGTGGCGGCGATCCATTCGAGTTCGGTTCCGCGCGTCCGCTCGATTTCGGGCACTGGTCCGCCCACAAGCTGGAAACTCTGTCCGACTATCGCATCGGGCACGGTTTGGCGGTGGCGGTCGGGATCGCCATAGACACATGCTACGCGGCAGTCAGGGGGCTTTTGTCCGAAGCTCAGCGCGATCAAATATTGGAAGCCATGCGGCGGGCCGGGCTGCCTTTGTGGTCGCCGCTGCTGCGGCAAACTGACGGGGCGGGGGAGCCGAGCATTCTGGCTGGGCTCGAGGAGTTCCGGCAACACCTTGGCGGTCGTCTTACCATTACGCTGCCCTGCGGCATCGGTGACCGGCAGGAGGTGCATGAAGTGAATCGTTCCGACCTGCTTGCGGCCCTCGACTTTCTTTCTCACTCATACTCCGATTGCACACCATGAAGATTTTCGCGCAGCCTCCTGTTCATCTAACCTACTGTCTGAATATTCATCCCGGCGAAACCTGGGCAGAGAATCTGTCCGCCATCCGAGAATACGCCGCCGCCGTGCGCCGCCGGGTTGCGCCCGACTCGCCATTTGGTTTGGGGCTTCGTCTCGGGCACACCGCCGCCGAGCAGTTGTCGGCTCCTGGGAATCTAGGTGGTTTTCAAGATTTTTTGGCCTCCAACAACATGTACGTCTTCACCGTCAATGGTTTTCCCTACGGCAAGTTTCACCATGCCGAAGTCAAGACTTCGGTATATCGTCCGGACTGGCGTGAGTCGGCCAGGCTCGATTATACTCGCCGGCTCTGTACCATTCTCGGACACCTGCTTCCACCCGGCATCGACGGCGGAGTCAGCACCGTGCCCGCCTCATACCGTGCCTGGATTGAAACCGCCGAACAACGCGGTCAGATGGTGGAGAATTTGGCGGCGGCGGCTTTGCACGCCGAAAAGATCAGCCGGAAATTCGGTCGCGACCTGCATCTGGGGCTGGAGCCGGAGCCTGATTGCTGGCTTGAGACAACGGACGATGTAGTGGCTTTTTTCGAGCATGAAATAATGGATCGCGGCGGTTCTTTTCTCGAAAACTTCGGTTTGAGCGCTGGGGCTGCCCGGCAACTGCTGCGGCGTCGTCTGGGGGTGTGCTTTGACGCCTGTCATCTGGCGGTGCAGTTTGAGAATCTGCAAGACAGTCTGAACCGGCTGCACGAGGCGGGGATTCGTATTTCGAAGGTTCAGGTCAGCGCCGCCATATGTTGTTCAAGCTCCGATTCAGCTCGCCGCCGCCTGCCTGCTTTTTGTGATCCCGTTTACCTGCATCAGGTGAAAGCGCTAAGATTGGATGGGGGGGTTGCCAGCCTTGGCGATCTGGATCAGGCACTGGATGTCGGTTGGTCCGGCAGCCGCGAGTGGCGGGTACATTGCCATGTTCCGCTGTTTTATGAGGGGGACCTTGACCTGAGTACGACCGCGGAATATTTGACTCCGGATTTTTTCGCTGCCGCGATTAACGCCGGGGTTTCCCAGTTTGAGATTGAAACCTACACCTTCGAGGTGCTGCCCGAGGCGTTGCGGGGCGAAGGCATAGTCGAAAGCCTGGTCAAGGAG
>SLNM01000011.1 GCA_007133055.1 Lentisphaeria bacterium | reverse complement strand
TGTCTATTGTCGGCGAAGTCGGCGAGGCGGTTATTGCCCCTGAAGCGCCCCAGGCGAATACCCATCTGCGGATACAAGACTCGGAGCTGTTGACTGCTTCCGTAAAGGGCCACGGCCGCATTGAGTAGCCGGTCGTCCTTGATGAGTTCCAGCCCGCGCAATATGGATTCGGGATCGCGCCGGATCGCCGAATCGATGCGACCCAGCCGAATGGCATCTTCTATAGTGCGCTGGATCTCGTCGGCGTCCAGATCGTTGATCGTGACGCCATCGGCAACCGGTTCGTTCTCCCATCGCCGGGTGGCGTGAAACTTCTCGACGATCCGTCTTTCATGTTCGGCACGTGGCATGACGATGGTTGTGGGGTCTTGGCGCAGGTAAAGGCGTCCATCATAGGCATAGGTTCCCTGTTTGCCGGGTACGTTCAACACAATCACGGATGATCCAGAGTCCAGGCCTATCGTCTCGATATCCGGGAAGGCGGGAGGTTCTATTCGTCTCAGCTCAGCCGCGATATTCTCCAGCGTCTTGGCGGACACCTGCTGACCGACGATTTCGCCTCTGTTGGTCACACCAAAAAACACGTAACCGCCCAGCCCGTTGAGCATGCCGCACACCGCCTTGGCCGCTTCGCTGCGCTGGCCGGTGGAGCGCTTGAACTCGACACGTTCCGACTCGCCGCCGGAAACGAGTTTCCTGATTGTGCGCGGGTTACTCATGGTATCTCCGCCTGGATTGCGAGGGACGTTCCCATTCCCCGATACCGCTCCCCGTGGCAGGTGACAATCAGAATCTGCACGTGCTCCGCGATGTTCCCGATGAAGTCCAGAACGCGTTCCTGCCGGGTGGCGTCAGTGTTCACAAGCACGTCGTCCAGAATCAGGAGATGCGGACCGGTCCTGGCCAGTTCCAAGGCGACGGCGGCGCGCAGGGACAGGAGCAACTGTTCGCGGGCGCCCTGAGATAACTGCGAAAAGGGATACGCCTCGACCCGTTTGCGGCCGATACCGGCGATTTGCAGGTTCTCATCCAGGAAAACGCGGCGGTTGTGGACGCCGGTAATATCGGCGAAGGTGGCGCTGAGTTGGTCCTCCAGCGGCTTGAGCACGGTGCTGACGGCGGCTTTCCTGCGGTAGTCGATGAGACCAGCCAGAAACCGGGCGGCCAGTGCCTGGTTTTTCAGGCGTTCGGCCTCCGCCTGGGCTCTCGCGAGAGATTCCTGCAACTTCGTTTCACGGCTGTACAAGCCCTGTGATCCCGCCTGTTCCAGAAGCGTCTCCAGTTTCTGCGTCCGCTGCTGCAGGTTCTGGTGTTCCTTTGCGGCCTGTTCGGCCGATTTCAGTGCCCGCTCGTGCCGCGCTTCCAGTTTCTCCCAGTCCGGGGGCATCTTCCTGCGAGCCACATCAAGCTGGGCCTTCGCTTCAATGAAGGTGGCCTGGGCGCTTTCTTCCGCCTTGTCGATGCCGTCGGGATACCGGTCCGCAATCGTGGCGGCCTGCGACTTCAAGGCTGCCATCCGGTTCTTGATCTCGCCCACGGCGGCAGCCGCCTCGGAGCGCGCCACGCCGCAGGATTCGAGCCGCTTGCTTTCGGCTTCGATGGAATTCTGCAGTGTGGTCCAGGCGGCCTCATCGGCACCCAAGGCTGTGCGGATGGTGGTCAGTTCGGCTTTCAGTTCCGCTTGCGAAATGTTCGCCTCGTCCCGGGCCATCGCAAGCTGCGCCCGAAGTTTCTCGACCTCGGCCTCGGTCTTGTCCACTTCCGCCGCAAGACGATCCGGATCGTTCCAATCCCCCAACAGTTCGGCGATACGCGACTCAGCGGTTTTGACTTCCCGGTCCAGGTCATTGATTTGCTCGACGGTTGCGCGTGCCTTGTCGATGGAGGCAACGCCCCGCTTCCTGAGTTCCGCATCCAATGCGGACTGGCTCTCTCCGATTTGTTTCTCAATCCCGGCGGCCTCTTCCGCTCCACTGGTGATGTGGAGTGCTCCCCATTCCGGCAGATCAAGGCGCAGCGACCGCGCGGCGGCGACCGTCGCCCTCTTACCCGCCGCAACATCCAGGGATTCTTCGTTGCCGTCCCGGTCCACGGCAATCGCGGTCTGCCGCTTTGGGGTGAGCGCAACACGCAGACCCACGGCTTCGGCGCGGATCGCAAGCTCGCGGACTTTTTGCTCCAGTTGTTCGAGTTTGGTTAACTGCCGCCTGGATACGTCAGGCAGCGCGGCTCGTTTGCGCCGCAGCTTGTCAAGCGCCTGTTGCTGCCTGCGGGCGGCGGCGAGTTGCTTGCGCAGAGCCTCCAGTTCCTGTGTCGCTTCGCGCAATTCCTGCATCTCACGGATCCGAGTCTGGCGCTTCCTCGCGATATCCAGTTTCCGCTGCAATCCCTTTGCGTCTTCCTGCAGGCATGACAGCCTCTGTCGAACCTTCTTTTCGTCTTCTTCCGCCAGACGCTCTCCCTTTTGGCGTGTAGAGAGTTCCTTCTCTGCTTTCTCGATTTCCGTCCTGGTGTCTTCGAGCGTCTTCTTGTCAGCGGCAATGGCGCTCAGATGCGCCTGTGCGGTTCCGAACTCGCTCTCAAATCTCTGCAAATCTTTTTGCAGAAGCTCAACCTGTTTCAGTGCCTCTGTCAGAGCCTTTGCCTGCTGCTCTGCCTCGGCCTTCTCGCGAGCCCTCGCCTCCAGCTCGTCGCGCAGTTGAAGGAGTTCCTGCGACTGATTCTCGATGTCGTCCATCTTTGCGCGCACGTCCGCCAGCTCGGACTCAAGCCTCTCCTGTTTGTCGCGTGCCTGTTGCAGCGAACTATTCCTGGCAATGCGTCCGGTGGCGGTAAATTGTTTGTCCTGCAATTCCCGGAACTGGTTGGCGAGACGCTCGACCAGCGGATCAATATCCACTTTGGCAAGGCTCGTGCGGATGCGTGCGCCCGCGGTGTCATCCCAGGCAGGCCACTCGGCGGCTTCGCCCTGGCGTGCCCACAAGTAGCGCAGGAGCCCCCAGTGTTCGGCCCTGGTTGCCCCGCGCCCGGACCTTTCGCCGCCGATTAATTCCAGGACTCGTGCATCGGCTGCGTCACCATCGGCAATGAGATGCCACGTCCCATTCCGCTCCTCGCTCAATTCACTTGACGGGGAATTGAGAAAGGTCTTGCGAATCCGGAATCGGCCCTCGCCAGTGACGAAGACAACCGTTATGCCTGGGGCCAGGTTCGTTCCCGCCGGGCGAAGACGCTGTATCGCGTCTCCAGTGACGTTGTGCCGATCAAACAGGGCGCGCGCCGCGGCAATGAGCAAAGTGGTTTTCCCGGCTTCGTTGCGGGCCGTCAGTACATTCAGGCCTTCGGCCAGCGGCCCCACGGTCACCGCATCGGTGAACGGTCCGGTGTTTCGCATGGTGATACTTTCGAGTTTCACGGCGCCCCACCTCCCGTCATGGCCTTGCCGACTTCGACAGCCAGAAGCGCCATCATTGCCTCAAAGGCGCCATCGCGCAGTTGGTCGGTGTCAATTTTCAGAGCGGCACAAAGCGACTGGAATTGGTCAAGCGTCAAATCATCCAGCCCGGCACTCTCGATCATTGGGCGCGCCCCGGTATTGAACAACCTTGACCGCTCAACATCGACGAGCACCTGGGCAAGCAGGGGATGTTCCTGAAGGCACGCCTTCCACAAGGGGTCGGAGAGAACGGTTGATGTCCGGTCATCAACCAGAACAACCGCGCAGTCTTCCGTTGCCCGGGCGATGGCCGCTGAAAGAGTCTCTCGTTGTTCCGGAGAAACCGGGCCGACCAGTTCGAGGCGAAGGACAGTTGAATCGGGTTCCGCGTCTTTTCCCGATACAGCCTCCTTGATCGTATTGCGCGTCAGCTCCCGCTGCAGAAGGTCTACGGTCACCGATCGCCAGCGATACGTAGCACAGTCGATGTGCGAGATTGCGGGCTGTTCACCGGGAGCCGATAGCTCCACCAGGGCGACGGAACCGGAATCCTGATCAAAGTCGTCGGGTTCGGGTGTGCCGGACATCGCCAGGCGACCGCCATCGTGCGCTTGGGGCTTGTGCCAGTGACCGACGGCGAGGTAGTCCAGTCCGGCGCGTGTCGCAGCGTTCAGGGCAATCGGTTGATCGCTGGGCTGGTGTTTGCCTTCGATCGCCAGAGCACCATGTGTCATGCCGATCTTGATCTTGTCCGCGGGAATCGATTCAGCCATCTCGACCAAGGGCAGGGACGGGTCTTTCGCGGAGACTTTCTGTGTGATGGGAACAGGCAGGACCATTGCATCGGCGAAGGGTACGGGGTTCCGCGAGACGCATACGGTTACGTGTGCCGGAGGGTTCACGAACGGTTTGCGCATCCAGATGCAGCCTGGGCCGTCGAGCGGGTCGTGATTGCCGGGCAGAATGACGACGGGCACCTCAGGGCAGGCCGCCAAGGCGGCGAAAGCTTCATCGATCAGGGCTGTCGCTATCTGATTGCTTTCGAACATGTCTCCGGCAATAAGCAGCCCATCCACGTCTTTCTCCCGCGCGATCTCAAGGATGCGCTTCAGGGTATTGAGGCGAGCAGCGCGTAAAATGTCGGCTCTCTCGTCAAACCGGGTAAAACGCGCCCCGATCTGAATATCTGCCGTATGGATGAACTTCATTCCTCACCTCCGATCAGTTCATGCGACTGTAACCGTGACACATTCAGCACGAGTGCGTTTTGGAAGATGATCCCGTTTTTCGGGTCGGTCGGGATAGCCGATTCGGTGATGAAATACGACAGGATGGTCGGGGCGGCGAGATTCGAACTCGCGACCTACTGCTCCCAAAGCAGTCGCGCTGACCAGACTGCGCTACGCCCCGAAGGAAAAATTACCGCCGGTTCCGCAACCCCGCTGGGGCTGGGGCGGCTGTCCGTAATCGTCAACCG
>SLNM01000069.1 GCA_007133055.1 Lentisphaeria bacterium | reverse complement strand
GCCCGGGAATATCTCGGAAGCGGCAGGCATTTATGGAATTCAGGGGTGTTTGTCTGGACGGCCGAGGCAATCCTGCGAGAAATGGACAACCATCTGCCCGGCCACCTCGAGCATCTGGAACCGGCGATGGCGGCTCTGGACACTCCGCAGTGGCTCCTGGCGCTGGCTGACGCATTCGGCAAACTCGAGCGTATATCGATCGACTTCGCGGTCATGGAAAAGGCGGAAAATGTCCATTGTGCAACCGGCGACTTCACCTGGCAGGACCTCGGAGGATGGCTGGCCATGCGGGATTTCCTGCCCGTCGACAGCGAGGGCAACCACGTCCGCGGACAGGTTCACACCCTGGCCGCCCGCGACAACCTGGTCTTTTGCCGGGAAGCGCAGGAAACCGTGGCCTTGCTCGGTGTCGAAAACTTAGTCGTCGTTCGGGCCGGAGACCGTACCCTGGTGGCGCACCGGGATCATTTGGAAGATATAAAGAAGCTGATATTGAGTGAGACTTGCACACTATAGTCGACAAACTTACTCGCCACCCCTCATCGGATACACTTAGTCGATTGATGTTTATGAAATGGGAAATCGGTTGACGATAGCGGGCGACGAGAGCGTATTACGAGTAGGCGCCTTCATCGTCCACCGTTCTCGTCGCCCTTAATCGTCGACCAGCTTCCTATGGCACTGTTTGTCAGTGCTAACCGTAAATCCAAACAGTTTGAGCTTTGCAGAAATACCTCGTCAAAACATCGGTCGCAGTAGATGCGCTGGAACGCCTGGCTTGATCGCTCGAATTCACCCTGCGAAACTGCGACGTTGCAACGCTGACACCGATGCTTTACACCCTGCTCGACATCGGCCGAGGCTTGCTCAATCGCGTCCGCCACCGTGGCCGCCGCCGCCCGCACATAGTCCCGATTGGCAGGATTTCTGGCTACATCGCGCAGATCGGCCACGCAGAGCCTGGCCGCCGCCCCGCACTTCTTCAGGGCGCGAATGGCGTACTGTTGTGTCTGTGGATGGCGAGCTTGCCGGGCCAGAGGCGCCAATGCATCCACAACCGCCCCGGTATCCGCACCGAACTCCACCAACTTGCCGATAGCCGAGGCCGCCAGCCGCTGCACCTCGTTTGAAGGCAAGACAGCATTTCGATCAGCTCCGATAGTGCTGCGGGATCGCCAGAACGCCCTAACGCGAGAGCCCGACGCACGGCCGCCTGATGGTCTTTGGGCAGCATAGGGCTTTTCATTTGGAAATATCTCCGGCTACCGGATCAACTCGCTTCGCTTGCAGATCCGCTTTCAATGCATTATCCTTCCCGGTTGGCGAGCGAAGCGAGTCAATCACTTGCTCCAAAAGATGACCCCTTGAAAAATACTTATAATGCTAATTTTTACGCTCTAATCCGTGTGGCCGCCCTTCTCCCGCAGGACTTTCAGATAGCTTTCCAGTTGAATCGAGTGAAAGGTGCGCCCTGCCCGCTCGACCCTGCGGTCGAGCTTGGTTTCCCTGACCCGGAAATCCTTGTCCGACTCGGCCATCGCAATACTTTTGATGTGCCGACTCATGCGGTCCATAATCGCGATGTACTCTCTGAAAAACAAAGCGGCGGCAGGATCCAGTTCGTGTCTTGCAGCTTTGCTCAGGAACTTGCTTTGAGCGGTCTGGCTGCGCTGGCTGTAGGTCTCATGCGCCCGCATTATTTTGCCGGCTCTGAACTGAAAACTTTTCTGCCCGGGCTCAAGCGAAGCAACCAATAGAGTCAGCATCTTTTGCAATTGCAGGTAGAGTGCGAACAGGGAGTCCATGCACTCACTGTCCAGCGATGCGACCGAGCGTTGACGGGCATGATCGCACAACTGTTCTACATGATCGCCAATTCTTTCAATGTCCGCCAGGCAGCGATTAAGATAGTGGAACACAATGGTTTGCCGCCGTGACAAATGGTTTTCGGCGACCCTCATCAGGTATTCACCGATGGTTGTTTTCAAACGATTGATCGCTTCTTCGTTTTTTCTGATGGTGGCGACAGTCCGTCTGTCCTGCTGTTCAAGCATGACTCTGCCTGCCAATGCCATGCTGTGTGCGGCGATGCGGACGGTTCTCTGCAGTTCTGCGACCGCCGCCACTATGGCACGTTCGGGATATTGCAGCAAATCGTAGTCAAGCAGACTGGCCTGCGGTACTGGTTGCCGGCTGGGGGTCATGCGTCTTATTAGTCGGGCGAAGCCCCGGGACCATGGCAGCACGAGCAGCGCGGCCAGGAGCATCACCGCGGTATGCAGGTTGGCGGTCTGGCGTGTCAGATCGGCGGAAGCCAGTGGTATCAACCAGAAGAAGAGCGGCCGCAGTGCAATCGCCAGGAGCACATTGAAAACATTGAAGCCAAGATGGGCAAGAGCGCAGCGGCGGGCTTCTATACCGGTGCCCAGGCTGCCCAGCAAGGCGGTTGCGCAAGTGCCCAGATGAGCACCCAGAACAATCGGAAAGACCTGGCTGAATCGAGTGAAAACACCGGCTGCAACCAAGGCGAAGACAATACCGATCGTGGCTCCGCTGCTCTGCCAGATGGCGGTAAGTGCGCCCGCCACCAGAACCCCGACTAACATGCCGCCAAGGGTGGCGCCGTCGGCGCTCTGCAAGTAAACTGCCAGCGCCTCCCGGTGCGGACTGACCGCCCCGCTCATCGTTTGCATCCCCAAAAACAAAAGACCGAATCCGAGCAGGCTCCGCCCCAACTGACGGCCTCTGTCGGTGGGCATGGCCATGGCGCCAAGCAAGCCCAGGGCAATGACCAGAAATGCATAGTCGCCCAGGCGCAGGGAAATAACCTGCATGGACAGCGTGGTGCCGACATTGGCACCCAGCATAGGTGCAATCGACTGCCCCAGGGTGAGCAAGCCGGCATTGACGAAGCCAACCAGCATCACCGTCCCCGCACTGCTATGGACGGCGGCTCCCAGTGCGCCACCCAGCATAAAGCCGCCGCCGCTGGTGCGGGTGGCACCGGCCAGCAAGCGCTGCAAGCCGCCCCCGAACGCCCGACGCATACCTTCGGTCATCACCTGTATGCCAAAGACAAACAAAGCCAGACCACCGAGGAGGGTGGTAATCAGAATAAACCATTCACGCGTGTTCATACTATGCGTTGCGCTTTCAGCGCATATCGTTGTGGTTTGCCTGGAAGCGGGGCGATGCCTGCGGATAATTTGTCGCGCACCTCGATCAAAAGAGAAACCCGGGCGACGAGAGCGGTTGACGATGGGGACGCTATCTACCTTGTCACGCCGTAGCCCCGACATGTTACGCCGTAGTCCCCAATGGCGAAAAGGGCGAAGGCGGTTCGCAATCCGCTATCGTCGCCCGTTGTCGTCAACCGTGCTTCACGCGCCCCCCAACATCCTTAACCGACCCGCCTAATCGCCATAGCTAACCGGCGCCGAAGGCATCCGGTTGAGCACCTTGTTCGATCATTTTTCTCACAGAGGCACAGAGGCACGGAGAAATCATGAGAGGCTACCGTTGATGGTTCGAGTGATACCATTTTTCATCAGCGATTCTCCGAAGTTCAACAGATATCCCAATTTCAGACCTGTCAGTTTCAGGTAGGTGAGAAGCTGCTTCTTGTGCGCCGGATGCACCTTCTCGACCGACTTCAACTCAACGATCACCTTGTGCTCGACAATTAAATCGGCGCGGAACCCTTCATCAAACCGTTGGCCATCATAGGAAATGGCCACAGCTATCTGTCGTTCCACAGAAAGACCACGTGCTTTCAACTTATGGGCAAGGGTCACTTCGTAGACCGATTCAAGCAAACCCGGCCCGAGATCTTGATGGAGCTTGACTGCGCAATCCACGAGCACTGTTCCAATATCGTTCTCATCCATCTCCGTGTCTCCGCGACTCCGTGAGAGACCTCTTCTGTGATCGAACGCCACCCTTAACCGGATGCCCTTAACCGACCCGCCTAATCGCCACCCATTATCCAACTGGACAAGAAAAAGACAGTTACTGACAGAAGCGTTTTCCCGGCAAGTGCAATCCACAATCGCCTTTTCCCACAACCTCCGGCTAGCCTGATTAATTCATGAACTTTGTAGCGAGAGGCGCCAGTGTGCGCGAGATCAGCAGCTTGCAGCCGTAAACCGGTCGCGGGCGTACTTGACGTACTCCAAGATCGGTGTCGGCTACGAGCTGTTGAGATTGCGTGCAATGGCGCATCGCAGTAGATGGCTCATGAATTATTCAGGCTAGCCAACCCGGACCGCCTCCGCTCCCTTGCCTTTGGCCGTGTAATGGGTGTGCAGCAGTTCGTGCGATTTATGTCCCAGAGGTTCGCCCAGAAATTCCTGATAAATCTGCGTGACCGCCGGATTCTCATGGGACTTGCGGATGGGCCGGCCTTCGTCCTCGGCATAAATCGCCTTGATTCTGGCTCTTCGCACCTCGTCGGTGGTCAGTCGCGGCTGTCCGCCGCCACCGATGCAACCGCCGGGGCAGCACATAATCTCAATGAAATGATAGTCCGCCTGGCCGGATGCGACCATTTCGCATACTTTCCTGGCATTCGCCAATCCATGCGCCACCGCCACCTTGGCGGTCACCCCCTCGAGGAACTTCCACTCTTCCAGGCAGTTTTCCAGGGGCAGCTCCGCCTCCTTCACCCCATCCAGGCCATGGATGGTAGTGACATGCAGCTTGTCCATCGGCAGTTCCCGGCCGGTGACCACTTCGTAAACCGTGCGAATGGCTGCCTCCATCACACCGCCGGTATTAGCGAAGATATCGGCGGCTCCGGTCGACATGCCCAGAGGCGCGTCTTGTTCGCCATCGGCAAGACCGATGAAATCAATGCCCGCCTGCTTAATCATCCGACCCAGCTCGCGGGTGGTCAGAACATAGTCGACATCCTGATGG
>SLNM01000284.1 GCA_007133055.1 Lentisphaeria bacterium | reverse complement strand
TCAGGTTTCAGGTGTCAGGTGTCAGGTGTCAGGTGTCAGGTGTCAGCCCTTATGGGTGACTCATAGCCGAATTCGTATGAATCAATCAGGCTATCGTCCACCGGGTTCCTTGCCGGTTGACGCGGTGGCCAGCCGCCGCCTGGCCTCGACAATGTCCCGCTGAATCTGCTCGGCCAGGCGGGTCGGGTCGGCAAACTTCCGTTCCGGACGGATGAAGGAAACAAAACCGACCTCTATTTCGCGCTGGTACAATTCCTGTCCAAGATCAAAAAAATGGCATTCTATCCGTTTTCCTCCGGAACCGTCTCCGGCATCGCCTTCGTCCATGGTCGGAGCGGTACCAACGTAGGCGACACCGAGAGTCTCCGTCCTTTGCGCCGGCGGTTGGTCAGTATCAAGCAGGAGGTGAACGGCGTACACTCCCGGCGGCGGCCACATTCCGTCGTCCGCCACCAAATTGGCGGTCGGACAGGCCAGGCGGGATGAGGCAATGCCACGACCTCGGACAATGCGGCCGCGCAAACTGTGGAACCGTCCCAGCATGCGAGTGACGGGCGACAAATCGCCCTGTTCAATTTTTTGGCGAATCCGGGTGCTGCTGATTGGCTGGCCATACCAATACAGCTCGGGAACACTGATCACCGGGAAATTATGCTGCCGTCCCAGTTGCTCAAGTGTTTTGGTGTCTCCTCTGCCATCGGCGCCGAAACGCCAGTTGGAACCGACGCAAATGCCTGCCAAAGGCGGGCCGTCGACCAAAAGGTACTGCATCGCAAAACGGATTGGCGGCAAGGCGGCGACTGCAGTATTGAACTCGACGATTACCACCGCCTCAACTCCGTGCTGGTCAAGCAGTTCAAGCTTCTGCTGGCGATTGGTCAGCAGCGGCGGAGACGGGCTGCTTTTCAGAACCGAACGGGGATGGGGCGAGAAAGTAAGAACCACCGGGGTCGCCCGCTGGCGGCGGGCCAGGCCAACCAACTGGCGCAGAATTGCCTGATGACCGCAGTGCACCCCGTCAAACACGCCACAGGCAATCACCACCCGCCATACGCGGCGGTGCTGCTTCAACTGTTGCATTGACGAGACGACAATCATGACGACAAATATTCGGCTGCCCGGACCAGGGGGATCATGGCCTGGAACAAGTCATCCCTTTCCCACTGTTTAATCCGTTCCATTGCAATTGCTTCATCCACGCTGAAAGGGCCGCTGCGCAAGCGGCGCAGTCGGCTCACATGCGCTCCGCAACCAAGAGCCCTGCCAAGATCGGCGCCCAGAGTGCGGACATAGGTTCCTTTCGAGCAGTGGATATGGAAATCAACACACGGGCCGGAAACGGAGTCGATGACCAGGTCATGGACCGTGATGGAGCGTGCCTGCCGCTCGACCTCCTGCCCTTTGCGAGCCATTTCATAGAGCTTTTTGCCATCGATCTTGACCGCCGAGACCATCGGCGGCGTTTGCTGCTGCGGGCCGATGAAACGGGCGGCTTCACGGCGCACCATCGTTTCGGTTACCGCTGACGGGTCGCGGGTGGCGATCACATTCCCGACCCGATCCTGGGTATCTGTTTCCACCCCCAGAACCAGGGTGCCGGAGTATACTTTGTCATGGTTCAGAAAACGGTCTGACAGTTTGGTGGCCCGCCCCAGCACCAGAACCAGCAGCCCGGTGGCGATAGGGTCCAGGGTGCCGCAGTGCCCGACTTTTTTAAGCCGGAACCGCCGCCTTACGCAGTTAACAGCGTCATGGCTGGTCCAATCCTCCGGCTTGTCCACCAGCAACACTCCGCTTTCCGACAGATTTCTTGGGTCAATCATTTTTCGAACCATCTTTCAAGCACTGTCATAAAACGCTGCAACGCTTTTTTCAGTCCGACCTTCGGCATATTCGCGCCGGCCGCCAGGGGATGGCCGCCACCGCCCAGTTGCCGGGCCATTTCGGCTACGTTGTAGGGTAGGCGTCGTGAACGCAGCGAAAATCGTACGCCGTCCTCCGCCGGCTGAACGATACAGGCAACCTGAACCCCGGCGACCACTCGCAGGATGTCAATGCAGTCCTCGGTGTCGGCCGGGGAAAGCCCCAGTTTTTCAATCATGGCAGGTTCCATGACCGCGTACAGCAAACGGTTGTCAAAGGCGAAAACAGAGTTTTCCAGCAGGTGTGCTTTCAGCCGCATTTTATTGAAAGGTTCATTGCAATATAGGGTGTCGACAATGGCCGCGTAGTCAGCGCCGTCATCAAGCATGGCGGCGGCGGTGCGCAACGCTTTGGCATCGGTGTTTTGGAAACGGAACCCTCCGGTGTCGGCGACCAGGCCGGTCAGTAGCAGGGTGGTGCATTCCTGAGAAATCTTCAGTCCCCGGCATTGCAGCATGGCCATGACCATTTGCGCGGTTGCCGCATAGGTTTCGTCTATCCAGTTCACCTGGCCATAGGCTGAATTGTCCGGGTGGTGATCAATGTTACAGCAGGATATTTCGGCCATTTCCTGACTCATGCCGGAGGGCAGATCGGCGCGCTCCCAGTTGGCGGTGTCGAGGCAGATCAGTCCGTCGAGACCGTTGATCGCAGGAGTGTCGGGGGCGAAGCACAACCCCGGTTCCAGACCGACCCGGCTGAACATGGGGCGGTAGCGAGCGGGCATGGAGTCAACTGAAAAATAGGCCTGCGCCTCTTTACCCGCCTCGCGCAGAGCCAGAAAGAGCCCGAGCACCGATGCGAAGGCATCGCCATCCGGCCGCTCGTGGGCAATCAGCAAAAGATGCCGCCGCTGGTCCAGCCATTGCCAGACCTGGTCAATAGATTGGTTTGCCGAGCTTGGATTCATTAATGCTCTTCACGATTTCGACCCCCCGCCCGGCGGTTCGTCCGGCAGGTCAAGTTTTTGAATAATCGAAAACACTCTGTCCGCCTGCTCCAGAGTCGGGTCCGGTTTGAACTGAAGCACCGGTGTATATTTCAGCTTGACCGAGCGACCAATGGCCGCCTGCAACCCGACCCGGTGCCGTTCAAGCACGGCCTGGCCCTCGGTCCACTGCCGGTCATTCCCGAGGACGCTGAAAAAAACCTGGGCCTGCCGTAAGTCCGGGGAAGTCTTGACTGCGGTAATGGTCAGGAGAAAGTCAACCTCGGTAGCCACATGACGCTCGCATAGCGTGCTCAGCTCCCGTTGCAGCAGTTCGTTGACCCGCCGCATCCGATCTTTCTTCATGTCGGACCTCTCGCTGCGAAGTTCATGAATTAAACAGGCTAGTGTCGTGACACGACACTAGAATACACTGTCCGCCGATCTATTTACAGAGTGGCGGTCTGCTTTTCAACTAAAAAGGCCTTGATTATATCACCGACCTCGAAGTCCTCGAAATTGTCCAGCCGAATACCGCATTCGAACCCTTGTCTGACCTCGCGGACATCGTCCTTGAAGCGACGCAACGACTGCACATGCCCATGGTAGATAATGTCATCGGCACGGAACACCCGGGCACTGGCGCCGACTCGCATGACTCCTTCGCTGACGTAGCAACCGCAGATTTTACCCGCCTTGGAAATCTCGAATATCTCACGGATTTCAGCGGTGCCCAGGGGCACTTCCCGCAGCTCCGGTTCGAGACGTCCGATCATGGCCTCCCGGACATCCTCCAGCAGTTCGTAGATGATGCTGTAGAGCCTGACTTCCACCCCCTGCTGCTTGGCCATCTTGTTGACCTTGTTCGAGGATCGGACATGGAAGCCGATGACGATGGCGTCGGAGGCGGCCGCCAGCAGAATGTCGTTTTCGGTCACTTCGCCGACGCCGGAGTGAATGGTTTTGATTGATATTTTATCACTCTCCAGCTTGGCCAAATTATCATTGATCGCCTCGACCGAGCCCTGCACATCGCACTTGACAATCAGTTTCAGCTCACGCCGATTCTGCTCGCTGATCTGCTGAAACAGGTCTTCGAGAGTGGCGCCGCGGCGGCTGTCCAGCTTCCCCTGTCGTTTTTCCCCGACTCTTTCTGCGGCGATTAGCTTGGCCTCCTTTTCATCTGCCATCACCTGGAACTGATCACCTGCCTGGGGCACTCCTGAAAGGCCAAGCATCTTGACCGGGCAGCTTGGGCCGGCCTGAGCAACCCGCTGGCCATGCTGGTCAAGCAGAGCCTTGATCCTCCCCCAGTGTTCGCCGCACAGCACAACATCTCCCTGGTGCAGGGTGCCGTTGCGTACCACCACACTGGTTGTGGGGCCCATGCCGGCTTCCAACTGAGCCTCGACCACCACGCCTTCGGCGGCCGCTTCAGGGTCGGCCTTCAGCTCCAGAAGCTCGGCCTCCAGGAAGATTCTTTCAAGCAGGTCGTCAATGCCTTGCCCGGTGATCGCCGACACCGGCACCACGCCGATTTGACCGCCCCATTCCTCCGGGGTCAGGTCCTGTTCCTGCAATCCCCTCAGCACACGCTCGGTGTTGGCCTCGGCCAAGTCGATTTTATTCATTGCCACCACGATTGGCGCCTCGGCCGCGCGAGCATGGTTGACAGCCTCGATGGTCTGCGGCATGATTCCGTCGTCGGCCGCCACTACCAGGACCAGAAGATCGGTGAGCTGGGCGCCGCGCGAGCGCATTTCAGTGAAGGCTTCGTGACCGGGAGTGTCCAAAAATGTTATGGGCTGCCCCCGCCACTCGAAGGCGCTGGCGCCAATGTGCTGGGTGATGCCGCCGGCCTCCCGGTCGGTTACCTGGGTCTGTCTCACTTTATCCAATAACGAGGTCTTACCGTGGTCGACATGACCAAGAAAGGCGACGATCGGGGGGCGCGTCTGGCCGCCGGTAGTTTTCTTGCTGCGCTCAAACTTCTTAGGGGGCGTCTGTTTCTTTTTTCGCTCGGCCCGGTCGCTTTTCTCCCGTTTCTCCGGAACAAACGAGAAACCG
>SLNM01000339.1 GCA_007133055.1 Lentisphaeria bacterium | reverse complement strand
GCACCGCTGACTTTTCACGGAATCAGGCCTGGGCTACGATGATGCCGCCCCTTTGGGGCTATGGCACATCCTGCCTTGTGCCCCTTTTTCGCGCATTTCGCGTATCTCGTAATAAAAAAAACATGGCCGCTCACCGGCACGGCCGGGGACGACCGTGCGTACCCTATTGTACCTACGGGCAGCCTGCCTGACCACTTAGCTTGCAAGTGTGTCAGGTCCCCGCCCGTAGAACGCACCCCGCTTACCTATACGGCCGAGGACGACCGTGTTACCGGCGGTTTTCGGCGGCTCCATTTTTGTGACTTTTTGTGTTTTTTGTCGAACGAGAAGACCGGTCGACGATTGCGGTCACCTTGTGCTCAAAAAGCGAGGTCTGGGAATCGGTCTGAAGCGGATCACTGCACTCCAAGGATGCTTCGCATCGGTTGAGACCAGCAGACGCATTACTCCTCGGCTGGCGGGATGGTGGCGAAGGCGCGGGAGACGAAGCTCGGCAGGGCAACCAGCCGGGAGGTTACCGCCACTTCCAGGCTGTTGGCGCCGATTTCCAGTTCACGGGTTAAGCGGGGGTCGAATGATATTCTCCAGACTCCATCGTCCCCATGCTCCGGCGGGATTTCACCCTGCTCGATCAGCCGGTCGCCGCTGTCGAACAGCATGTAGGCAATGCGCTCCAAGTCCGCGCTCGGATATGGCTGGCCGTGATATTCTATCCGCAGGTCGAAGCTTATATGTTCGCCAATTCCGACGATTTCGGGACCCTCCAAATGCGGTTCCGGGACAGCCGCCTCCTCGAAGTGCCCCCATTTGCCGGCCAAATCCGAAAAATTCCGATTGCGGCGCAAGACCACGGTGCCCTCGATTGGCCGCGCCGAATGCAGATAGTATGGGCCGTCGCCAACCATGAAATGTCCATGCCGCCGCCGCCACTGGCTCAAGGCCCGATAGCGGTCCGCGGCCTCCCCCGGTTCGAGAAACCGGGCGAGAAACTGGGCGTACGGCACAAAATTCTCAGCGCTGGCTCTCAACAGCTCCTGATCAAGGATCGACAGGCTGGGACCGCCGACCAAGTTCATCCATTCAATGCCAAGCTGATCGGCTTTGTCGGAGGAGAAAGCCAGCCTTTGATGTGTCTCGGCCATGATTCCCAGAGCCAGCATATGCCAGGGTGCGGTGCCCGGAGCCCGGCTGCCGACAATCCACTCGGCGTCCGGGAAAATCTGATCGCTGTAGATTTCAATGGTCAGCGGTTGTTGGTCGACGATTCGCCAGCCGCGAAAGTGGGTGATGAAAGACTGAAAGATCGGCACTTCGGCACGGTCGAAGAGAGGGCTTTCCTCGTTAGTTCGTTCGAAGAAGAGAATCCATGGCAGGACAATGTCTGCCAGCGAGACTTCGGCGCCGTCATGCCAGACTCGTTGCAGGTAGTCCTCCTGATAGACCACCCGGGTTCTGGTGCGGGCGGTCAGTCCTTCCGGGTTCTTTTCGCCGACCGTAAGGAACCTTTGCTTGCCCCGGTCCCAGGCCAGCCAGGTGTCCGGGGGGACAACGATTTCATCCGCTTCGGCCAGGCTGACCCAGTCCAGCGTGCGATTGACCGGCACTCCCTTCTGCACGGTAACCTCGGCCTGCTGCAAACGCTGCGGCCGGAACAGCCCGGTGAACGGGTCCGGCAGAACCACCGGATCACTCAGGGCGCGCGTAATCATGCGGTCGAAAATCCAGTTGGTGCCGGCCACCGGGTTCCACGGTTCGGTGAGCAGGTTGGGTACGCCAACCATCATGCGACCGCCGACGCGGTCGGTGAAGCGCAGGGTGTATGGCCACATGGCGGAGCCGCTGAAACCGCCTGCGAGATCGGCGGCGAACTCGACATTGGTCGCGTGCGGCCAGACGCTCTTCTGGTCCAGCAGCCAAACCCGAGTTGACTCTTCGAGTGCCAGTTTCATTCCCCGTGCCATCATTTCCTGGCGTTCCTGCCAGGTTGCGTAGTCGCGCCGGCGCAGACGCTCGGCCAGTGCATCCAGCTCGGGGTCCGGATCATAGGATTGCCACAGTGGCTCCGGCCGCCCTCTGGGGGTATAGAACTGATCCAGGTCCCCGGCCAGGTCACGATTGATGACGACGGCGACCCAGCCACCGGTGTAGAGGTGCCACCCGCCCCCGGCCGGATCGGCGGCGATCCAAATGCGCGAGGCTTCGCCGGCGGTTCGGTACATGCGCTGAACGCGGAAGCCCAGTGTTTCCATTAGGTTGGCCACGTAGTCTCCCAGCTCGCGGCGGGCATCCTCGGTGCGGATCAGGATTCTTATCTCCATCTCCGCGCCCCGATAATGCCAGCGTCCGTTTTTCAGTTCCGCCCCCATGGCCTGCAATTCCTCCCGGATAATCGCTTCGGCCCGGCGTGCGTCAAAGCGGTAGTGCAGCTCGATGGCGCGGGCGCTTTCGGCCAGACGCGCATAATCGGGTAGAACCGTGCTCATGGGCAGATAGCGGGGGGCGGCCAGGCCGCCGAACAACTCGGCTGCGATGTAGTCGCGGTCGAGCAACCAGTTCATGGCTTCGCGAATGCGGCGGTTATGGAACGGGTTCAACTGTTCGGGATCGGCGAATTCGGCGGTGTTCATGGTCAGCTCGACCGAAGAACCGTAGGACACGGCATAGTCGGTTTTGAGCGAATCGCGAATGCGATTGTAAATCGTGGGATTGTTGATGCCGGAGGCGAACAGGTCAAGGTGGCCGATTTCAATTTGATGCACCACTTTGCCGGGGTCCGACTCACGGGTGAAAACCACCTCGTCAAGCCAGGCGCCCCGCCGCTGGACACCGGATGTTTCCCCGGTCAGGGGTTCGCCCCCGCGCCGGCGCTCGACCGTCGAACCCGAGTCGGAGAACAGCAGGATAACGGCGGCCAGGAAAAGGCCGGCAAACAGAAGCGGCAGCCAAAAAACTTTTTTGCTTGCTCTCATCATTCTACTTCCGACCGCTGTTTTGCTGTCGCTGTTCCCTCTTGATTTGCGCCATCCGATTAACTTGCAAAGCGAAAGCTTCGATGCGAGTTTCAATGACCTGGGGGAAAGGGTTGCCATCGGACTCGACCGAGAGGAAAGGCAGCTTCTCCAAATGACTGAAGGCGGGGTGCTGACGCCCGGTCAGCCGCTGCTTGTTGGCCAAGGTTGACTCGCGCTTGAGCACCGCCTCGGTCACCCGGGTCGGCATGCAGCCGAACGGACCGATCGAGAGCATACCGTCGACATGCTCGATAACATCCTTGAAGAATCCGCCGATGCCAAGCACGGTTTCGCCCCCGCTGAGCTGGCTGTCGACAAACTGCCTGCCGTACTGCAAGGTCGTCTTCACATCCAGCAGGTCATACTGATAAAGCTTGGACGCGGCCATGATTTTTTTTATTTTTCGTTCGAGATGTCGCTGCATCCAGCGCTTGGCCTTGAACTCGATTTTTTGCCGGGCGCTGGTGAGGGATGTCTCCGGGTCCTGCTCGACCATGTAGTCGATATAGTACAGCCACTCCAGGCTGGGCGCTCTTTTGACCACAATATCGTGCCGGGCCAGCAGCGCCAGGAGGTTCTGGCAGGAAAACTCGTCGCGCCGGACATAGATTTCCCCGGCAAGCACCACGGTTTTTGCTTCGCTGAGCGGATGGCGCAGGGGGATTTTTCCGAGCCTGGCGGCGGCCTGGCGAAGACGCCGGTAGAATCCTTTGCCGCCACGGCTCAGGGAATCGAGCAGTCCCTGCCATTCCTCTTCGAGCCGGGCCAGTGCCGCCTCCCGGTTGCGGGCCAGAACCAACAGGGTGTTGCGGACATCGTCCATGATGTCGGCGGCGATAATTCCTCGCAGGATGTTGAGCAACTTCAAGGGGCCAAGCCCGCCGTAGCTGTTCTCCCCGCTCAGCGTCAGGAGAGCGACATTGCTGACTTGCCGCTTGCGAATCCACTGCTCGAGGAAGACGGAATATTGCGGAAACCGGCAGTTGCCGCCGCAGGTGGGCATGAAGTAGAGCAGGAATTCATTCGGATCCCGATGATTGCTGTCCAGGTACTCCAGCAGGCTGCCGGTGGTCAGCAGGAGGGGCAGGCATTCCTTGCACGAGCACTGGCCGCGCCCCAGCATCAGAGTGTCGAGCTTGGGAACCGGAACGGCTTCCGCCTGGATGTTGTAGCCGCGAAAGGCGGCGGCAATCGCCCGGGAGCTGTAGCTGCCCATCGAGGGGAAAAGCACCCGCACCCGGCGGTCGGTCAATGGCAGGAGTTCTCGTTCGGCGGTCTCGCAATAGACTCCGCCGTTGCGCATGACCGTGCGAGCGGGCTGGAATGCCTTTGCCTGGCTGGCCGAGTCCTGGCGCAGCGTACGGTAGCGGTCGACGATGTCGAGGAAGGCCTCGACCCGGGTGTCAATGCCGGCGTCGGCGCTGTGGCTGTCCAGCTCGAGTGTGAGCGAGGGCTTGGTTTGCATGATATCGCGGAAGTATCCGACCATGAAGGAGTCGGGGCCGCAACTGAAATTGGTAATGAACACCCCGAACAACTGGGGGTGGCGCTGCGCCAGCCGGGCGGCCCGCAGCAGCTCTTCGCCGCTGGCCCAGTTCATGGGCTGATCCAGGGGCTCGTCCTGAAAAGGCAGGGCGTCGTAGGGAATGATATGAATGCCGCGGGAGGCGAATTTGTTGGGAATACCCAGGTTGGCGAAATAGCTGAAGGCATTGTAGGAACGTCCGAACAACACGACCCCGGTTTGATCCGGATTCTGTTCGAGGCTGGCCATGGCCTGACGGCCAAGCTCGCGGCGGCGGCGGAAGAATTCCCGCTGCCGCTCGACCGCCCTGGCGTAGGCCGCCCGGGCCGCCGCCGCGTCCTTGACCCCGGCCGCCGCCGCTATTTGCACGAAGACCTCGCTCTGCGCCTCCAAGCCTTTCTTGAAATCGAGCACCGGGGTCAGCAGCCG
>SLNM01000215.1 GCA_007133055.1 Lentisphaeria bacterium | reverse complement strand
GGCGGCCCGGCGGCTGTTGCCGCGGGGACTAATCGGCTGTTCGGCCAACCTCCCGGACGATGTTCGCCGCGCCCAGGACGCGGGCGCCGACTATATCGGGGCGGGTCCGGTGTTCAGAACCGCCACCAAGAGCGACACCGGCCCAGAACTTGGTCTTGATGGACTGCGCCAGATCGTTCTTAGCAGCCGTTTGCCGGTAGTTGCCATTGGCGGCATCGGCACCGCCAGCATCGGCGCGGTCAGAAAAACCGGCGCCGCCGGAGTCTGCCTGATTTCCGCAGTTTTTCAGGCACCCAACCCCGCCGAAGCAACGCGCCGGCTACGGTCGCTGTCCTAACCTTGCCCGGATCGATATTTCCTTATCGTCGCCCGCAATCGTCAACCGCCTCCTTTTCGCGGTTGCTCTTCGTCGGAGGGCTCCGTCGTTTCCCCGGCTCCGTCCGACCTGTTTTCAGGGGTTCCGCTCAATCGCAGCGCCACTGTTTCGTTGCCTAGGATCAAGTAGAGAGCGGCCAGTGAAAACGCGGCAATCTTGAAGGTCTGGCGATAACCCTGATCGGCCAGGGTGCGACTGACAAACAGCAGTACCAGCAGGCATACTGCGACCTTGAACATGTTGGGGGTTTCATGCCACATGCGCCGGGCGAAATGCAGGTAGTGCAGGGAGGATGCCATCAGCAGGGCGCTCCCCACCACCACTGCCAGTCCCAGCCACGGCAAGTGGTCGAACAGGAGAGCCGTTGACCCGGCCAGCATGGCGCCCGCCGGCGAAGGGAGACCCTCGAACACCCCGGGCGCCAGGATGTCATTGTGCAGTAAAAAGCGAACCAGGCGAAAAATGACGGCAACCAAGTACACCGTCGCCACCAACAGGGCGGGCCAGGACTGGTTGAACTGATAATAGACAATGAAAGCAACTGCCAGGCCGAAGCTGGTGCCGTCGGCGACATCGTCAAAGATCGGTCCGCACCGGGTCGAGCCGTACTTGCGGGCCAGCCGGCCGTCGAACAAGTCAAAGAACTGCCCGAGAAAGACCAGCATGAATGCGAACATCGGATAACCCTGGACGACGTAGTAGATGGAGGCGACACCGCAGCCGAAATTAGCCAGGCTAAGCGAGTTGGCGTACCAAACGTCAGGGATAATCTTGCAGAATGCCGAGAGAAAAGCCAGGACAGTGCAGAATACGGCCAGATAATGAAGGAAGGCTGGGCTGAGCAGTCCCGCCAGATTACGGTCCGGTGCAAGCTGTTGAAAGGCGACCAGAACGAGGAGAACAGTAACCAGGGCGGTCTTGCTTTTACCGAAGACATTGGCGGCCTTCTTTTTGGTCAGCAGCCTTGAGCCCTGGCCCAGAACATCAACCACGGTCAGGGCGATGATCCAGACTGGCGGCAGAGCCCCATGCCAGGCGAACAGGAGCAACACCGGCAAATAGAGCAGTTTATCGCTCAGCGGATCGAGCCACTTGCCGGTTTCGGTGACCAGATTGCAGTGTCGTGCGATAGTTCCGTCGGTAAGGTCGGAAATCATCCACAGGGCAAACCAGAAGAATGCGATTGTTGGCATGCCGAGCTGCCATAGGGCAACAGTCGCCAGCCCCATGGGCATTCGCACCACGGAAATCATATTTGGATGCAGCCATCTGGAGTGACGCAGCCACCGCCTGCTCGGCTTATAATGCACCAGAGCGGTGAGAGTAGCGCGCTCGAGCACAAAGATAGCAATAACGAGAACGACAATCAGATAAAGATTCATAGTTCGGAGCCCGTTTTCAAATGCGGGTCGGGGATGGACTGCTGATCTTTGCCCTTTCCTTTTCCGGGCAGGATAGCTGCGCGCAGTACGCGACGGCGGTCGGCGGCCTTGACGGTGATGGTGGCGGTGCTCAGCGCCACCTCTTCGCCGGGCCGCGGTATTCTGCCGAGCTGCGCCGAGATGAACCCCCCGATGGTGTCATAATCCTGGTCTTCCGGCAAATCGAGTTCAAGTTGCTGGTTGAGCACGTAAATCGAGGTGCGTCCGTCGATCTCAACGACCCCGTCCGAATTAGGCTGGGGAAGGTCGTCGGCCACCTCTGTTTCATCGTATTCATCGTGGATTTCACCGACGATCTCCTCGATAATATCCTCCAGCGTAACCACCCCTTCGGTACCGCCGTATTCATCGATGACAATGGAGAAATGACTGTGCTGCTGCTGTAGCTCGGCGAGCAGATCGCCGACATTCTTGGTTTCCGGGATGAATATGGGCGGGTGGAGCAGCTTATTCTGGTCGGACAGCGGTAGTTCATGGTCCAATTCCTCCTGAATCAGATCCTTGGCATAGGCCAGACCGACAATCTGATCGATCGACTGATGATATATCGGAATGCGCGAGTGTCCCGATTCTCGGACCAGCTTCTTCAATTGATCCAGGGTGGCGGTGTCCGGGAGCGCCCGCACATCAATGCGCGGGGTCATGATTTCTCTGACCAAGGTGTTGTCCAGATCAAAAACTCCACGAATCATGCGTCTTTCATCCGACTCCAGTTCCCGGTCCCGGGCCGCGCTCGATTCATCCTGTTCGAGCAGAGACCGGATTTCATCCTCCATGGTGGCTCTGTCCGCTGTCTCTCCCGACTTTTCCCGCCCGCCGCGAACTCGCCGCCGCCAGCGAACCAGCGGCCATGCCAGGGGCAGAACCAACCAGCACAGCTTATTGACCGCCGGCAGGGCGGCGGCCAGCAGGCGCCAGGCCCGCGGACGCGGCAGCTCGAAGACCGCAATCTCAGGGCCAAGAATGTAGAACAGGCCTAAACCGAGCAGTACCGGCAGCCAAACGGCAAGGCTGCCCGGTTCCATCGTCAAGACCCAGGAAAGAAGGCAGAGCAAAGCAAAAATAACGATGCAGAAATCGAGTATGCGCAGGTAAACCCGCATCTCCTCGCGCCGGCGCAGCCAGACTTCGAGCCGGGAGGCTATCTCCGGGTCGGTCTCCTCCAGTTTGTGAATGGCGCCGGGGCTGAGATTGGCGAAGGCCAACCATATGGTCGATAAGAAAAAACCTGCCAGCACACTACCGGCCCCAAGCCAGAAATTCCATGGGAAAGGAATAATATCCTGCAATTTTGTCCTCTCTCTTGATGGTTGCAACGCCGTCATGCCGGTTTGTTTTACGCAATCCTGCCTGCTTAATTCAGGATGATGTCGCCATCTCCGGGCTATGGGTTTCGGAGCCGGTTCCGGCAGCGGCCGCCAATGGCATTGTCAGAACGGGGTAATTTAGTGTCGGATTATGCAAAGGTCAATCGCAAGTGACCAGAACAAGGGGGGAAGCGGTTGACGACTACGACAACGACAACAAACTGGATTCGGGCGTTTACTTGCCGATGTGCGTAAGATCAGCAACTTGCAGCCGTAAACCGGTCGCGGCGTACTGGACGTACGGCAATGATCGGTGTCGGCTGCAAGCTGTTGAGATTGCGTGCAATGGCGACTCGCAGTAGATGGCTCATGAATTATTCAGGCTAGTCCATGTCGAAAATGGCGGGCAGCTCCGGCTCCGTATCCGGCTCGGACGGCGGCGCTTCGGGTTCGTGCATGGGTTCAAGCACTGGTTCATACATGGGAATGGACTGTCTCGGCCGCCTTCTGCTTCTCTGCAAGCGCAGATATTCCCGGGCCCGTTGTTCGCTGTAGGTGGCGTTCTCGCTGTCCTGGATGCGGATGACATCGATCTCCGACTGGACATCGCGGGCGTTGACGGGGATGGCCGAGATGGCGTCTATCTGGTCGGGCGAGACCACTCTGACGGTCAGGAAAATAATTGTCTCGGAGCGCACCAGCTCCTGGGTTTTATAGCTGAACAACCGACCGATAAGAGGGATTCTTCCGAGGAAGGCAATGCCCCTCTCCACATCAGCCTTGTCCTCGCTGACCAGGCCGCCGATGGCGACGGTCTGACCGCTGCGCAGGTTGAACTGGGTCTGCACCCGCACCCTGAACAGAACGGGAAAGGTCTGCTGGAAGTTGTCCGGCCCCAGGGTGACATCGGCGGGCCGGGTTATCAATTCCGGAACCACCCGGATATAGACTTCGTCCTCGGTCTTGACCGAGGGCGCGACCGTTAGTTTAGTGCCCAGGTCGAGATATCCGCTGTAGGCGGTGTAGGTATCGGTTGGCGGCAGCCGGCCGGGGCGGTCGGGCAGCAGGTCGATCACCTGCACGGCTTCGCCGCCGAAGTTGGGGTCAAGCTCGTAGGTGGTGATCGGCAACTGTCCACTGGTATCGACCAGGCTGCGCAAAATCGGTACCTGGCGGCCGATGTGGATGGTCGCCTGCTCGTCGCTGCTGACCAGAATTTTGGGGTTGGACAGCTGCTGGGCCTTGTCCATGCCGTCGAGCGCCCGCAGCACGGTGGTCAACTGGGGCAGTGTCAGGGTGGCCTGCAAGGGGCCGAGATGCAGTTTGTCGAAGGAGTCATAGGTCAAAGGTTGCGCCGAGGCGCCGAATGACAGCCCTCCGCCCTGGTCGCCCGGCTGAGTAAGGGGCTGCCAGTCGATGCCCAGCTCGTGGGCGGTGGCATCGTTGAGGACAAAGAAGCGGGCTTCGATCAGGACCTGCGGGGTGGGCACGTCCTGGTCGCTGATGATGCGCTCCATTTTTTCAAGTCGCTCGGCGGTTTCAAAGACGGTCAGAGTCTTGCCGCGGGAAATGATTCTGCCCCGGTCCGACTTGATGCTCTCGAGGTCGGCGACCAGTTTTTCATCGACCGGGATATAGCGCACGTTGAAGGTTCTGGTGATCAACGGCTCCAGAATGCGCTCCTCGGGGCGCAGCGGTTTGACCACCCAAATGCCGTCCTGGAAGAATACCGACAGCGCGCCCTGTTCGGCGATCAGCCGAAGAGCCACCGGAACTGGGCGATTGCGGACGTTCAGGGAGATCGGCGGGCCGCTCTCCGGAGAGGGGGCGGCGGTGGGCTGTTCAGGGTCGGCTCCCGGGGCAGG
>SLNM01000180.1 GCA_007133055.1 Lentisphaeria bacterium | reverse complement strand
AGTTTGGTCACACACTTACTAACGGTCTCAGCGCTCTTTCGCCGCGGTCGGCATCGATTCGCCTTTCCGCCTCGGGCGGACTCGGAGGGCTGGGGCGCGGGCTGGCGGTTTTGGTCATGGTCTCGGGCTTGTCGGCCTTGGGGCTGATCAATCCGGAGGTGCAGCCCCGCCATCTTTACAACCTTTACGAACATGTCTTCTCCGCCAGTATCGACAGTGTCGATTCGCGTGAACTGCGGATTGAATTCACCGTCGATGGTTTTGCCAAGGGCGGTTTCGACTACAATGAAGTGGTGATGACCGCCGCTTCACGCGGACAGTTGGCGCAGGTTCTGTCGTTGCAGCCGGGGCAGCAGATCGTGGCTTTCGCGGGACGTTCGCGGCCGCGCCCGCGGCAGCGCGACGTTCTCTACTATGTCGGCGGCGGCAGTTGGCACAAGGCGCAGATGGGCGAGGCGGCAACGCCTTCCCAGTGGGAATTAGTCGGCGATGCCGACGAGGGAGTTGATCCGAGCAGTCCAGACATCATGTTCGGGGTGTTTAACGGTCGGGTTGGCAGCCTCTGGGAAATGGCCCGGGACCTGCGCGACGACTTCGCCTATTTTCCGGCCACTCCGTTCACTCGGTTTTCGGCCAGGGAGATAGACCGGCTTCCTGACTCGGTCGGCGGGGTTGCGATTTTCGATATCGACAACAATGGGCGGCTTGATCTGCTGGCCGCCAGCCCGGGTGGAACCAGAGTCTATCGGCAGACCGAGGAGGGAGAATTCGAGGAGGTGTCGGCTGAGCTTGGCGTGGCTGGGGTGGCTTCGCGCTCACTGGCCTTGGCCGATGTCAATGGCAACGGGCGGGTTGATTTGCTGCTCGATGGCGTGCTCTATCTGCGGGCCGAGGAAGGGCGCTGGCGGCGCAGCGAATTGGTGGCGGTCGATCCGGAACAGGTGCTGAGCGCGGCCTTCGCGGAAATCTCCGGCAACGGCTATCCGGACGTGGTGGCAAGCATGAAGGGCGGCGGCCTGCGTATTTTCCACAACACCTTTGGCGAGGCGGCGGATGGTGAGCCCGTCAACGGCTTCCCGGATGTTTCCGATGATTTCGGGGTGGCGAACCTGACCGGTGCCGGCGGCTGGTTCGAGGTCGGCGACTGGAACGGCAACGGCCGGACGGACATCCTCTATCTGAGCGGACCAGGCTATTTCCTTCTGCGCCAGGACGAGTCTTTCGAGGTATTGCCGCTCGGCCACGAGGACGACGAGTACGACTATCGTACGGCGGCCATGGCGCCGATTGTCAACCCGGAACGCAATGCGGCATTTGTCCTGATCGAAGACACCAAGTGGCTGCTCGAATATAGGAACGGGGACTTCGTGGACATCACCCGCTACGGCAACGAAATCCAGGACGATGTGCCGGGTTTGCGGGTGGCGCTGGTCGAGGACTTGAGTGCCGACGGCACACTCGACATCTACGCCTTCAGCGGTTCCCGCGGTTCGCCCGACTTTTTCCTCAATAATCGGGGCTATGGTTCTTTTATGATGCCGGAGAAGTATGATGCCGGGTTGCTGCCGTCGCACATCTACAACAATCTGGTCAAAACCGGGGTGGCGGCCGGCGATGTGACTGGTGATGGCGCCAACGACATTTTGGTCGGCGGCGAGGACGGCAGCCTGTGGCTGATGATAAATGAAACCTTGGCGGAGCGTCCGGCGGAAATTGATCCGGGCACCCTGCTCGATGAGCGCAAACGCATCGAGGCGCGGTCGCTGACCGTGGCCTTGGAGTCTCCCCGCGGCGTGGTTGGAGCCTGGCTCCGGCTCTATCATCCGGAGCGGGGGCTGGTGGCGGCCCGGCAGATCGGCGGTAATCTTGGCATCGGCAGTTGGGGGCCGCGCCAGGTCGTGTTTACGGTGCGGGAGCCGGGCGAGTACAGGCTCGTGGTGAGCTACGCCGACGGATGGGTGGATGAGCAAATGGTCGACCTGGGGGCGCAGGCCGAGCGCCATCGCAGGCTGGTCATTGAAGAGATTTGAGTGTACGAGTAAGTGTAAAAGTAAGGCATATCGCTGAGCCGTACTCGTACACCTACTCCCACACGCAAATCGCTCCTACAAAACCAGGAAGCCTAACTGGAGGTTGTGCGGAAAGTTCTCACGCTTGTTCCTGGGTTCAAACCAACCCGAATTCGGAGCTTCAACCCTTTTCGCGGAAAGTTGGGCTATGATTTTGCCCCAAGGGGGCATGGTCATCGTAGCCCAGGGTTAAGCGAAGCGCAACCCTGGGTGGAATTAGGGAAAGTAATTGTGCCCTGAAGGGGCACTTCAAGGCTGAAGATAAAACACAACAGGAGACAAAGCGTAATGAAAGTCAGAGTCGGCAAGCGGAAGAGACATGCAGTGTCAAGTGTGGCAGCGGCCTTGGCGGTGTCCGCAAGTGGTTTGGCGTTCGGCCTGGAGCCCAAGCCGGAACCGCTGGACCCGGCAACGATTCCGGCCGATGCCTATGTCACGGTGCAGAACGGCCAGTTGTGGAGCGGCGGCGAACGTCAGCGTTTCTGGGCAGTGATCGGTCAACTGTACGGCAGAGCCGGAGTCGGTGCTAACGATGCACCGGAAGAGGTGTCGGAAAAAGTCAAGATTGCCCGGGCCAGCACTGAACTGCTGCTTGACCGTTTCGAGGACCTCGGGTTCAATTCCATGCGGCTCTGGACCGGTTTCCCCCAGGCGGATTCCACTTTCGTGCCGGGGGATGGCTCGGCCGCCGACGATGTCAACTACTTCATCGCCCGCGCCGGCCAGCGCGGTTTCCGCATTTGGATGGCCGGCCTGAACCAGGTCGGCGAAGCGCGTCCGGAAGATGTCGATATTATCGACGATCCGGACACGGCCGAAGCTTGGCGTTTGGCCATCGAGGAGGCCGGCGGCGCCATGCGAATCCGCAACCATCCGGCCCGGGCCTGGGACCCCCGGATTCAGGCTCTGGCGGTTGAACGGATGCGCAATGTGGCCAATCACTACAACCCCTATACCGGACTGAGGTGGGCCGACGACCCAACCTTCGTGGTCTGGGAGCTGAGCAATGAGGAATGGTGGATTCGCCGTATGCTGACCGGCTCCTGGCAGTCCATTCCGGCCTTCTTCCGCAATCAGTTGATCGAGGGCTGGAATCATTTTCTGCTCGATGAATATGGCGATGACGAGGCCTTGGCCGCCGCCTGGGACGGGCTCCTGCCCGGCGAGTCGCTGGCCAACGGCACGGTGCTGTTCGCGCCGATGGACCGGCCGTCGCCCGCTCAAATCAGCATCAACGATGCCAGCGCCCATGCGGCGGCGGCCTTGACTGCGCTCGAACAGGAATATACCCGCGAAGACTTTTCCGAGCAGCGCGGGCGCGACGTATTGCGTTTCCTCACCGAGATGCTGATCGAGCATAAGCAGCGGGAGATGGCGGCGATCAAGCCGCTTGGCCGCAGCACGCGCAAGAGCCCGATGGTTCTCGATACCGGGATCGGCTACCGGATTCAGATTCAATATATGCTGCAGCATGGCGAGGCAATCGCCCACGATGCCTATATCAATGGCACCGGCCGCGACCGCTGGGACAACGTCGACCAGGCCGAGGACGAGCTGGCAAGAATGCTGGCCGAACTCGAGGCGCGGGCGGTCGAGCCCAACGAAGGCCGCTGGATCAACTGGCTGCTCAAGCCGCCGGGAATCGCCCATGGCGTTCCCTGGCTCGAGCACAACCGGGCGCCCGGCATGCCATATCTGGTCTATGAAACCCAGATTCAGCAGCCGGCCAAGTACCGAGCCGACTTCCCGCTGCGCCTGGCCGCCCTGGCCTTGATTCAGGATTGGGACTTTGTCTGCTGGCATTATTTTGGCGATGGCTCTCTGCATCGGGCGGCGCTTGACGAACGCCCCTTCGACAAGCCGATGGACATTACCACCGGCGGGCATCCGCAGGGTTATCACTATACCTATGACGAGGTGCAGAGTTCGATGATGCGGGCGGCCGGCCACATGTATCGGCAGAGCCTGCTTGCACCACCCGCCCAGCCCACGGTCTTCATGTTCGGTCGGGACTCGCTGTACGATCCCGACACCATGCCCTACGGGCGCAGCTACGGCAAGCGCGGGCTCGGCATGCTGCCGACTACTTACGAGCACGGGATGCGGCTGTGGATCGACCCCAACCTGCGCGAAGATGTGGTGATCGGTCCGGAGGTCACCTTCGAGCAGCGCAAGACCCATAACCCCTATCGCCCGACCGACCAGATCGAGTTCGACTGGGAAAAGGGCATCATCACCTTCGACGCTCCGGCGGCGGTCTCGTTCGCCGGGCTGATGAACAATGTCGGCGACCGTATCGAGTTCGCCAACGGCGTGACCCTGAGCCAGGTCGAGATTCACAATCCGGAAGGCATCTTTGAGCCAATCACGGAAGATTATAAATACATCGCCTTTGCCGTGCACAGTCTCGACGGGCAGCCGCTGGATCAGGCCGAACGCATATCGTTGTCGCTGGTCAGCACCAGCTTCAACACCAACTTCCGATTGGGCGGCGACGGACAACCGTCGGTGCGCGGCGAGCTGCCGGTGCTGCATGCCCGGGTGGCCGGCACGGTTGCCGCCCCGGCTCTCGACGGCATGCGCTACACCATGTACGACTGGCACATGGAGCCGATTGACGAGGGTACGGTTGAGAACGGCGAGCTGCGCATTCCGAACGACCTGCCGATCTTCGTTGTCGAGCTGGAAAGGTAGCGGTCTTGGATGGGCGAGAACGATCCGGCGTTCCGAAAGGCGGAGTCCCGCCTTTAGGCGGCAGTTGCAGCGAGCTTCCAGCGAGCGGGCCAGAGTCGGAGTTCCGCCTTCAGGCGGCAGTTGCAGCGAGCTTCCAGCGAGCGGGCCAGGGTCGGAGTTCCGCCTTCAGGCGGCAGTTGCAGCGAGCTTCCAGCGAGCGGGCCAGGGTCGGAGTTCCGCCTTCAGGCGGCAGTTGCAGCGAGCT
>SLNM01000283.1 GCA_007133055.1 Lentisphaeria bacterium | reverse complement strand
TCAAAGACACCGCCAAGGCCAGCCTCCGACAATCGCTGCTGGCCACTCTGGCAAAAGGACGGCTGGAACTGACGGTGGAAAAAATTGAAAGGAGTAAAATGCCATGAATAATCAGAGGCAGCAGGTGAAGAAGGATAGTCAGAAATTCGAAGAATCCTTGCAGCGCCTCGAAGAAATTGTCGAGGCCATGGAAAAAGGAGAGCTGTCCCTGGATCAAACCTTGCAGCATTACGAGGAGGGCATGAAGCTGGCCAAAGCCTGCGCCGAAAAGCTCGGGGACGCCGAAAAAAGAATTGAAGTGCTCAGCAAAAAGAACCAGGCCGGACAGGATATCTGGTCCAAATTCGAACTGACAGCGGAGGACGAATCCTAGCCTGACCCTACGCCAAAAGGTCTCACCCTTGTTCCTGGGTTCAACCTTGTACAGAACTTTGTCTTGAACCTTATTCCATCTCGACTGAAAATATCAATAACTACTGGATTTTAGTTCTGGACAAGGTTCTAGACAAGGTTCAAACCAACACGAATTCGGAACTTCAACCCTTTTCGCACGGGGGCTAGCCTGACCCTATGGAGAGGCGACCAGCTCTCGATAGGCAATGATGCCGGCGGCGATGCCGGCGGCCATCCGGGTCTGGTAGGCGGGATTGGCCAGTAACTGCTCCTCTCGGGGGTTGCTTATGAACCCGGTTTCGATCAGCACGCCCGGACAGGGCAGATCGCGCAGGACTTGGAAGGTGGCATGCTTGACTCCGCGGTCGTTGGCCCGGGTGCGGGCAAGGGAATGCCGTTGAATTTCATAGGCCAGGCGGAGGTTCTGCTTGTCAAAGGCGTTGCCCGCCCGATGCGTGTCAAGGACGCGGTTGGTATAGGTGCCGGCGGTGCCGCGGGGCGGCAAGAGAAAGGTCTCGACCCCATGCACCGACTGGTTGGCGGCGGCATTGGCGTGAATCGAGACAAACAGATCGGCTCGGTGCCGACGGGCGACTTCGATCCGCTGCTCCAAGGTCAGATATTGATCGGTGACCCTGGTCATGTGCACCCGAAAACCCTGCTGCCGCAGGATTTGCCCGAGGCGCAGGGAGATTTGCAGGACCACAGCCTTCTCTTCATGCTGCCGACCGGCGGCGCCCGGGTCCCGGCCGCCATGGCCGGGATCAATCACCACGGTCATGACCCGCTGGCGCGGCAGAGCGCGGGCCCGCAATATAGGGTCGATCAGCAAACGAAAGTCGACTTCGCTGATCACCGGCTGCTTTTCATGCATTGCCACCGCGTGCGAAAGGTTGACCTGGATGCCATTGATCTTGGCGTTCCGGCGGTCGACCGTGAACTCGGCGCTGGCACCCGATCCCGACCACAGCACCGTCTTGTCCCGCACCGTCTGCCGCAAACCATAAAAGGCGGCGGCGTCGCGCATGGCAATTCGGACTCCCGAACCGGTCTGCACGGAGCGCAGAGGGAATGGAGACGGTGCCCGCTGGCCCGCTGCCGGCCCGGCACCCAGGCACAGAGCCAAGGCCAGAAGAGCTTTTAGAAGTCTGGCTGAGTGAAACTGTGGCATGTTTCGCCTTCAGTTGATTCCAGTGCTGCCAAACCCGCCGGCGCCGCGGGTTGACTCGTTGAGTTGCTTGGCGGCAACCAATTCCACTTCCGGTAATCTTTGAATCACCATCTGGGCAATACGGTCGCCGCGCTCGACGTGAAAGGATGTTTTGCCGGCATTGTGGAGGATTACCTGCACCTCGCCGCGGTAACCGGCGTCAATGGTGCCCGGCGAGTTGAGAATGGTGAGCGAAGATTTGGCGGCCAGGCCACTGCGCGGACGCACCTGGGCCTCGAACCCGACGGGCAGTTCCAAAAACAGCCCGGTCGGCACCAGTACGGTGGCGCCCGGCGCGAGTTCCGCGTTTTCGCGGGCGCGCAAGTCGAAGGCCGCATCCTCGGCATGGGATTTACGAGGCTGCAAGTCCTCGCACCCAGGGTGCATATTGAATTTTACAATTGTTGGTTGCATGGTCTTCCTTATAATACCTGATTCCGTGAAATTTCAGCGGCGGTGCAGATGCGCGGCGGAAGGCGCGACGCTGTATAATAAACATTTCGCCAAATTTTTCACGGATTCAGGACTTAAGCAGGTTACGCAGTCACTACCACCCGCACCCTCTTTTTCTTGCCGGCACGCAGGATAAACTCACCGGCCTCAATCTTTTCATCCGGCACTTCGGCGTTCTCGTCCGACACCCGGTCATCGTCGATGTAGCAGCCGCCACCGCGGATCAGACGACGGGCCTCGCCTCGGGACCCGCCCAATTTGAGTTCCGAGGAAAGAACTACTAGTATCGCCAGCAACTTCTTTAACTCCGGCCTTTGTTCCATTTGCTTCTTCGAAAGATGGATGGTCGGCAGCTCCGCTTCAGTGTCGGTGCCTGAAACCTCGGTGATCCCGCTACTCGTATCGATCAGGCCATCAGGGTCTGCAAATCCGAACTCGCGTCCGGCCGCCAGCCAGGCCCGGGCGGCCTCGTCCTCGCCGTGGACCAGACGCGTGGCCTCGAAGCCGAGAATCTCCTTGCCCCGGTTGACCTCGGGCGGGGCTAGACCGCCGAGTCTTTTCACCTCCGCCATCGGCAGCTCGGTGAACAGCGCCAGCAGGCGCCCGACCTCGGCATCCTCGGCGTTGCGCCAGAACTGGTAGTATTCGAAGGGCGACGTCAGCTCCGGGTTCAGCCAGACCGCGCCGCCGCTGCTCTTGCCGAACTTCTCGCCGTCGCTCTTCAGCAGCAGCGGCAGGGTCAGGGCGTGCACCTCCCGGCGGCCGACCCGGCGCACCAGGTCGACCCCCGCCACGATGTTCCCCCACTGGTCGCTGCCGCCCAGCTGCAGATCGCAGCCGTAGTCGCGGCTGAGCACCAGATAGTCGTAGGCCTGCAGCAGCATGTAGTTGAACTCGAGGAAAGTCATGCCGGTCTCGAGCCGCTGCCGGACCGACTCCATGGCGAGCATGCGGTTGACGCTGAACAGACGCCCGTAGTCCCGCAGAAAATCGAGGTATTTCAAAGGCGCCAGCCAGTCGGCGTTGTCGACCGCGATCAGCGAGTCGGACCCGATGACGCGCCGAAGCTGGAGGCCGAGGGCGGCGGCGTTCTCCGCCACCTCGCGGCCTTCCAGCAGGCGGCGGGCCTCGGTCTTCCCCGAGGGGTCGCCGATCATGCCGGTGCCGCCGCCGACCAGGGCGATCGGGCGATGCCCGCAGCGGGCCAGCCAGCGCATCGCCATCACCGGCAGCAGATGGCCGACGTGCAGGCTCGAGGCGGTCGGATCGAATCCGGCGTAGAACACCGTCGGCCCCGCCGCCAGACGCTCGCGCAGAACGTCCGGATCGGTGGACTGATGGACGAACCCGCGCTCGTCGAGAATGTCGTAGACGTTTTTCCCGGTCATTGCTCGAAATGCATGTTTGCTTGTACGATTAAAAACCTAATTCCGGGCTATTTTCCAATGCCCCGCCGACAACACGATGGCCGTCAAAGTGATACATAACGGTGCCATCGCCAGCCGATGAACCGCATCGGGGATATGGAGACGGCGGGCCGCCGCCGTTGAATGTACCGTCCATCCCCCGCCAGCCGCAAAACAGCGCCCCCGGCAATATGGCTTGCCGCAAGAACGCGACCGCTTCTGTCCTCATTTGGTGTATGTGGGCGGCGATCCGTCGCCGTTGAACTTACCGCCCCAAATCCGGTTTGCAAGATACTCTCATCTCCGAAAGGAGCCTGTTCTTGCAACCCCGGACTTCCCGCGCTATGTTTTTTTGTTAAAAAATATTACAACGGCAGGGAGCTTATGTCGTGAAGAAATACATTCTGGCTTTCGATCAGGGCACAACCAGCTCGCGGGCTGCGCTGTTCGATCAGGACGGCTGTGTGGCAGGTCTGGCTCAGGAGGAGTTTCCGCAACACTACCCGCGCCCCGGGTGGGTCGAGCACGATCCTTTGGAAATCTGGGAAAGCCAAAGCAAGGTGGCCAGGCTCGTCCTGGATAAAACTCAGGTTCATCCCCGGGCGGTGCCGGCCATTGGCATCACCAGTCAGCGCGAAACCACTATCGTCTGGAACCGCCACAGCGGCCAGCCGGTCTGTCCGGCCATTGTCTGGCAGTGTCGCCGCACCGCAGACATGTGTGAAGCCTTGAAGGCTCAAGGATGGGCACCGAAGATTCAGGAGAAAACCGGCCTGGTGATCGACGCCTATTTCTCAGCCACCAAGCTGAAGTGGATACTCGACCATGTCCCGGAAGCGCGCCGGCACGCCCGAAACGGCGACCTCCTTTTCGGCACTGTCGACAGCTGGCTTGTCTGGAAGCTGACCGACGGCAAAGTGCATGCCACTGACTACACCAACGCCTCCCGCACCATGCTCTACAATATCCACGACCTGCAATGGGACACCGATATCCTGGCCGCGCTCGACATCCCCGAATGCATGCTGCCGGAGGTCAGAGCCTGCAATGCCTGCTATGGCGAAACCGCCCCGGTATTGTTCGGCGGCGTCCGCATTCCGATCGCCGGCAACGGCGGGGATCAGCAGGCCGCTCTCTTTGGCCAGGCCTGCTTCACCCCAGGCGCGGCCAAGAACACCTACGGTACAGGGTGTTTCCTGCTGATGAACACTGGCTCAAAGCCCACCAGATCGAAACGTGGCCTGCTTACCACTATTGCCTGGAAACTGGCCGGCCAGCCGGTGCAATACGCCTTGGAAGGCAGCATTTTCACGGCAGGATCAGTGGTGCAGTGGCTGCGCGATGAAATGCGAATGATCGACAGCGCCGCGCAATCCGAGGAATATGCGAATAGAGTTCCGGACACCAACGGCGTCTACCTGGTGCCGGCATTCACTGGGCTGGGGGCACCCTATTGGGACATGTACGCCCGCGGCACGATCACAGGCCTGACGCGGGGAGTGCGCCGCGAACACATTGTCCGGGCCGCTCTCGAAGCCATCGCCTA
>SLNM01000188.1 GCA_007133055.1 Lentisphaeria bacterium | reverse complement strand
GCCAATTTCACCGCATCCTGCCACGAGCCATCGCCTTGCGGTAGAATGCCACAGCCGCGGCTTGTCTCGTGGCAGCCTGCGGCAAACTTGGCTCGTGAATTAAGCAGGCTAGCTGGCGGGACACTTGAAATTTGTCGAAGGATGGGCATATTCCTTCCTTTGTTCAAGCGGTACTGTTTTTTTTACAAAGGATTGTCAGGCATGAAAAATAAAGATGATATTCAGACCAACGATGCGAAGCATGCCGGTGCCAAGTGGATCGGCTACCGCCCGGAGGTCAAGGTGCTGGATTGCACGGTGCGGGACGGCGGTCTGATGAATGCGCACGGTTTCGGCGACGAGACGGTCAAGGCTGTTTATCGCGGCTGCATCGAAGCCGGCGTCGACTACATGGAGATTGGCTACAAGTGTTCGCAGCGGATTTTTTCCCGCGACCGCTTTGGCGCCTGGAAGTTTTGCGATGAAAAAGACATTCGCCGGGTGATTGGCGACAATGAATCGCCGTTGAAGATTTCGGTCATGGCCGATGCCGAGCGCACGGACTACCACGTCGACATTCTGCCGCGGGAGGAAAGTGTGGTCGATTTGGTGCGGGTGGCCACCTACATTCATCAGATTCCCACTGCTCTGGACATGGTCAAGGACGCCCGCGACAAGGGTTACGAGACCACGGTCAATCTGATGGCCATTTCCACCGTTTCCGAGTGGGAGCTGGACCAGGCGCTGGCGATACTGGCCGAGTCCGAGACCAACGGCATTTACCTGGTCGACAGTTTTGGCGCCCTTTACAGCGAGCAGATTCAGTATTTCACCCAGAAATACCTGAACTACGCCCGCCCCTCCGGCAAGGATGTCGGTATTCACACGCACAACAATCAGCAACTGGCCTATGCCAATACGATCGAGGCGGTAATCGTCGGCGCCACCATGCTGGACGCCAGCATGGGCGGCCTCGGGCGCGGCGCCGGCAACTGTCCGATGGAGCTGCTGCTGGGCTTCCTGCACAACCCCAAGTTTCGGATTCGACCGTTGCTCGAGGTTATTCGCGACCATATCGAACCATTGCAGCAGCAGTTGCGATGGGGGTATGACATCCCTTACATGATTACCGGCCAGTTGAACCGGCATCCCCGGGCGGCCATGGAGTTCAACGAAAAACAGACGGCTGAACAACGCGATGTGGTGGCCTTCTACGATGCGATAATCGAGGAGGAATAACGGTTGCCGCGGTTGCCTTGCGTATCCTGCTGCGATGCTTGTATATGGAACTGAATGACTATGTTTTCCGACCGTGACTATTATCGGAGGCCGAACAACTTTCGGACGGGTGGCTTTGCCCGGCCGGAAGGTTCGATTATCAAGCCTTTGATTATTGCCAACATCATAGTATTTCTACTGCAGGGCATGTTCCCTAGGCTGACCGGACTGATTGGCCTTGATTTCGGATCACTCAAGCAGTTTGAGGTATGGCGGCTTGGAACCTACATGTTCGCGCACGGTAATTTTTTTCATATTCTCCTAAATATGTGGGGTTTGTATATATTTGGCGCGCCTCTCGAGCAGCAAATCGGGGCGCATCGTTTTTTGCGTCTCTATTTTGTCAGCGGCTTGATCGGCGGTATTATCTGGCTTTTTTTCAATACCGCTCCTGTACCCATTGCTCCTGGGATCGAGCATTATCCCACAGTAATCGGTGCCAGCGGCTCGGTCTTCGGCACCATGATGGCGGCCGCCATGCTGGCGCCGAACCGGCAGTACATGCTGCTTTTCCCACCGATTCCAATGCGTCTGAAAACCTTGGTTACAGTCTATGCCGCTCTCGAAATCTTCAACACTTTGCAGCGCGGCGGTGGACGGGTGGCGCATCTGGCCCATCTGGGAGGGCTGATCGGCGGCTATCTCTACGTGGTGTACGGTGTGCCCGGATGGCGGCGTTTCATGCTGCATCGTTTCATCATCGATAAAATTCGGCACTGGCGTTTGCAATGGCGCTGGCGGCAAATGCGCACCGGCGGAGGTCGCGGTCGAAACCGACACTCGGACCGGTATCACGACAATGATGATGACGACGACGATGACTTGTCGATCGATGAGATTCTGGACAAAATCGGCAGCCATGGCCTCTCCAGCCTGAGCCCGCGCGAACGGCGTAAACTGGAAAACGCCCGCAACCGTTTGAAAGGCGGGCGCTGAGCAGCAAGGTCATCGCATACGCTTAGTAGAACAGCAAGTGCGCTGAAGGCGCACCGCATAATCTACAAATTTTCAGTGCATCCTATGCGATGCGCTTTCAGCGCATATCGTCATGGTTTGTCCGGAAACCGGGGCGATGCCCCGGCCTGGTATGCCGCGCCCCTGTGGGGCAGAAAACATCCTCGGGGGATGGTTCGCCGGCGGCGCTGCGAACATATCTGCCGTGGAACTCGTCGCCCGTAATTGTCGCCTGTAAGTGTCGACCGGTTCCCTCGTTCGATTAAGGTGCGCGACAACGTGCGCGATGGGGTTCGGGACAAGGTGTGGAACAAGATAGAGTTTTCCCAATCGTCAACCATTATCGTCGCCATTCGCGTCTAGCCGGAGTCATGAAGACATGCAGTCATGGAGTCACGAAGGAATTTGTTGCATACCAGGAGAGTATTCAGATGGCCGATATGCAGGTTAAACTTGGGACTCTATGCCTGCGCAATCCGGTGGTGGCCGTCTCCGGTACTTTCGGCTATGGCCGGGAATACGAAGACTTGGTTCCGGTCAATCGCCTCGGTGCGGTTGTGGTCAAGGGTGTGTCGCCGTTTCCCGCCGACGGCAATCCACCGCCGCGCACGGCGGAAGTTACCAGTGGGATGCTCAACGCCATTGGATTGCAGAACCCGGGCATTGACAAGTTTATTGCCGATGCCGAGTACCTGCCTGCTTTGCGCAACCTTGACACGGCGGTGGTTGTCAATATATGGGGGAGAACCGTCGATGACTATGTGCAGGTGGCCGAGCGACTGGAGGCGGAAAGGGAGGGGGTGGCCGCTTTGGAAATCAATATTTCCTGTCCCAACATCAAGGAGGGGGGGATTGGCTTCGGCACCGATTTGCGGTTGACCGCCGAGGTAGTGGGGCGGGTGCGGCAGGCTACCGGCCTGCCCCTGATTACCAAGCTCAGCCCGAATGTCAGCCGGATCGCTGATTTCGCCAGGTGCGCGGTCGATTCCGGCAGCGATATTATTTCGTTGATCAACACTTTGCCGGCCATGGCAATCGATGTCGCCACGCGGCGGCCGCGCCTGGCCAATGTTTCCGGCGGTCTTAGCGGTCCGGCGATCAAGCCCGTGGCGGTCAAGCTGGTTTACGACGTGGCCCGGGCGGTTGAGGTGCCGATTATCGGTATGGGCGGCATTGCCACCGCCGAAGACGCTTTGGAGTTCATCCTTGCTGGCGCCTCGGCGGTCGGAGTGGGAACCGCTATTTTCAACGATCCGAGATGTCTGCTGCGAATTGTCGACGGGCTGGAGGAATACTGCCTTCGGCACGGTGTGGCCGCGGTCGGCGCACTGGTTGGAGGTGTGGAGAATTCAGCCTGATTGATGATGCAGGCGCAACCCAGCGATACAGGAGGCTACCATGATTCCTTTGCAGGTCAATTCCATCTCTTTGTCAAATGTAGGTTTCGTGGTTATGCTTGAGACCATGGACGGCCAGCGCAAGCTGCCGATCTTCATCGGAGTGCCGGAGGCCCAGTCAATTGCCTTGCAGGTCAACCGGGTCAAGCCGCCGCGGCCGATGACCCATGATTTGCTGAAGAACATTTTCGACTTGTTCGAATGTCGTCTGGACCGCGTGGTGATTACCAGTATCGAGGACGGCACTTTCTATGCCCGCTTAAAAATCATTTTTGAGGAGCGGACTTTGGAGGTGGACTCCCGTCCGAGCGACGCCATCGCCCTGGCTTTGCGTTGCGGAGTTTCGATCTGGACGGAGGAGACGGTTCTCGGGGAGGCCGGAATCGATGCCGAATATCTGGAGACGGAAGAGGAGGCGGCGGCAGAGAAACCAAAGAAGGGAAAGGTTGGCGGCAGGAAAAGAGCGACCGGGCCGCAGGACGAACTGATGGCGCTGAAACAGAAGCTCGAGGAGGCGATTCGCGAGGAGAGGTACGAGGATGCCGCCAGTCTGCGCGACACCATCAAAAAACGGGAGTCCGCGAACTAGACCGTCTTCGGAAAATTGCGAAATGCGTTCTCTGTAGGGCGTGAATCCGTCTCGCCCGTGCGAATCGAGCCCGGTCGGGACAGATTCCCAACCTACAATTAGAAAGTCAGGATTATGAACCCGCAACTTTTACTGAACAATATTCGTGGTGTCCTGACCCGACTCGAAGACTCGATTATTTTTGCCCTGCTGGAACGGGCGCAGTTCAAGTGCAATCAGAAAATATACCAGCCTGCATGCTGGCCCGAACCCGAGAGCAGGGAAAGCATCATGGGATTCCTGTTGCGGGAAACCGAGAAGAGCCATGCTCTGCTGCGCCGCTACACCAGTCCCGACGAGCATCCTTTCTGTCAGGGACTACCCGCGCCTATTCTGCCTGAGCTGCGGTTTGATGAAAATCCGCTGCGCCCGAACCAGGTCAACCTCAACCATACCATCCGTTCTCTCTACGAAGAGCGTATCATCCCGTTCATCTGCCAGCCGGGCGACGACTCCCAGTACGGCTCCAGCGCCGTTTGCGATGTTCACTGTCTGCAAACATTGTCCAGGCGTATTCACTATGGTAAATTCGTGGCCGAGTGCAAGTATCGCGATGAGACGGATGCTTTTCTGGAGCCATTGCAGCGCGGCGACCGTGAGGCACTGCACCGTCTGATTACCGACGAGCGGACCGAGCAGCAGGTTTTACAGAGGGTGAAGCGCAAGGCCGTGAGCTATGGCGGTGGCGGCAAGGTCTCGCCGGGGAGCGAGGGCAGCCTCGGAATCGAGCCTGAAAAGGTGGCGGAGGTCTATCGCCAGTGGATTATTCCCCTGACCAAGCAGGTGGAGGTGCTTTACCT
>SLNM01000345.1 GCA_007133055.1 Lentisphaeria bacterium | reverse complement strand
TACGATTGAGACTGGCGGCCTGCGTTTGGGCGTGGTCACCGATCTCGGATGCGCCACCAGCGCGGTTAAGCATCACTTGCAGGAATGCGATATGCTGGTGCTGGAGAGCAACCATGACCCTTTGTTGCTGCGCAATTCCAACCGGCCCTGGCCGCTCAAGCAGCGGATCAACGGGCGGCACGGCCATTTGAGCAACCAGGATTGCATGGCCTTGCTGCGCACGGTGGCGGCACCGCGGACGCAGCAGGTGATATTCGCCCATGCCAGCGAGGAATGCAACAGTTACAGCCTGATCGACGACTGTGCCGCCGAGTGTTTGCAGGAGCTGGGCCGGGACGACATCGGTACGGCCGTGGCCCGCCAGAAAACGCCTCTGCCCACCTGCTATGCCGCTCCGATGACCGTACGGAACCAGAAATCGTAACCGCAGGTACTGTCAAAAGTTTTATGAAAACGAATGAAAACAGGAATGGGTCGACGATAGCGGGCGACGAGAACGGATAACGATTCGCATTCGCCCTTCGGGACTACGGCGTAACATGTCGGGGCTGCGGACGGACATGGCTGAGTGCGCCCCAAACGTCCACCGCTCTCGTCGCCCGTTATCGTCAACCGAAATGGCACCGAAAAACGGGGGAGAAGGCCAAATAACGGCCAACCCCCTGTAAGAGAAATAGTTAGGCGATATAAGGTTCTGTCAAATTTGACAGATCGCAACCGCATTCCAAGGAGCTTCCTGATGACCAAGGATTCGGATAACCATTCGTTCGAGCCGGAAATTGTTATTGAACCGGAAACGGGCGCCGGAAAGGAGCAGGAATCGGCGGGGGGAACATCCGGCGATTTGATATTGGCCTCGGCCAGTCTGCCGGATCGGATTTTTGTTCTGCCCAACAACTCCAAACCTATTTTTCCCGGATTGGTCGTGCCCATTATGCTTAGTCCCGGCCGGACGGCGGACTTGCTGAAACGCGTGGTCAATCAGGTGCGCGAGCGAATTTTTGGCATTGTTATGACCCGCGAGCAGGGGGTTGACCTGGAGCAGGGCGCTGTCTCGGAAGACCAGATTTATCGAATCGGCACGGCGGTTCGCGTACTCAAGTTTCAGGAGGGCTCGGACGGCGGCCTGCAGGCTCTGTTGCAGGGGGAGCAGCGATTTCAGATACTTAAAACCGTCACCCGCGACGGCCTGCTGGTGGCTCAGGTGGTGTATTTGCAGGATATGCCGCCGAGCGAGGATGCCGACACCAAGGCCAGCTCGATGGCGATTATTAAAACCATGCGCGAGCTGATGCGGCACAACCCGATTTATTCCGAGGAAATCAAGATGTTTCTCAGCCGCCAGGATTGGGATACGCCGGGACGATTGGCCGACTTCGCCGCCACCATGACTTCGGCGAAGCGGGAGGAACTGCAGGATGTGCTGGAAACTCTCGCCGTCAATGAACGACAGGAGAAAGTCCTTTTCATGCTCCGCAAGGAGCTGGACCTTAACGAGCTGAAGGAGAAAATAACGCGTCAGATCGAAGAACGCATTTCCAAGCAGCAGCGCGAGTTCTTTCTGCGCGAACAACTGAAGGCAATCAAGCAGGAGCTGGGGCTGGAGAAGGACGGCAGAACCGAGGAGATAGAAAAATATCAGGCTCGCCTCGAGCAGCTGACTCTGCCCGAGGAGGCGCGGGTTAGGATTGACGAGGAAATCGACAAGCTTAGAGTGCTGATGCCGCAGTCGCCAGAGTATACGGTCTCGCGCAACTACCTGGACTGGCTGACCGGATTGCCCTGGGGCGAGTTTTCCAAAGACCTGCTCGAGGTCAGCCGCGCACGCCGAGTGTTGAACCGGGATCATTACGGTTTGGAAGACGTGAAAAAGCGAATTCTCGAGTTTATCGCCGTCGCCAGGCTTCGGGGCGCGGTCGAGGGCAGTATTCTCTGTCTGATCGGGCCGCCCGGGGTGGGGAAAACATCGCTCGGGCATGCGGTGGCGGAGGCATTGGGGCGCGAGTTTTTTCGCTTTTCCCTGGGCGGCATGCGTGACGAAGCAGAAATCAAAGGGCATCGGCGGACCTACATCGGCGCCATGCCCGGCAAGGTCATGCAGGCAATCAAGAATGTCGGGGTGGCCAATCCGGTGGTCATGCTCGATGAAATCGACAAGGTCGGCAAGTCTTTTCAGGGCGACCCTGCCTCGGCGTTGCTGGAGGTCCTGGACCCGGAGCAGAACAATAATTTCCGCGACCACTACCTGGATGTGCCATTCGACCTGTCAAAGGTTCTCTTCATTGCCACGGCCAATGTGCCGGACACCATTCCCGGACCATTGATCGACCGGATGGAGATGATTCATCTTTCGGGTTACATTATGGAGGACAAGCTGAGCATTGCCAAACGACATTTGATGCCTCGGCTGCTACGGCGTAACGGCTTGGACAGAAAGGACGTGCGCTTCACCAACGGGGCGCTCAGGAAGATCATCGACGGCTACGCCCGGGAGGCCGGAGTGCGAGCTTTGGAGAAGTCGTTGAATGCCTGTCTGCGCAAGGTTGCCACCGGCCGTGCCGAGGGCGACGATGAAGCGGAGCAGGAGCGGACGCAAGTGGCAATCACTCAGAAGCAGGTGGAGGTGTACCTGGGCAAACCACGCTTTGGCGACGAGGCTATGATGAAGCGGCTGCGCCCGGGTGTGGCGGTTGGTCTGGCCTGGACTCCGCTCGGAGGCGCGGTGCTGCATGTCGAGGCCATGGAGGTGCCTGCCGACGAACGCTCGATCAAACTGACCGGGCAACTCGGCGAGGTAATGGTCGAGTCCTCGCATATCGCGTTCTCGCTGGTTGGCGGAAATTGTCGGAAATGGGGGGTTGAAGAGGACTTTTTCGAGCGAAAAACTGTGCATCTGCATGTTCCCGCCGGCGCCACTCCCAAGGACGGGCCGTCGGCCGGGATTACCATGGCGGTGGCACTGTTGTCCCTGGGACGGCGGCAAAGCATACCGCCGCGTCTGGCCATGACCGGCGAGTTGACCTTGGTCGGACGAGTTCTCGAGGTCGGAGGAATTCGCGAGAAGATCATTGCCGCCAAGCGTGCCAGGATTCAACAGGTAATTCTGCCGGCGGGCAATGAAAAGGATTTCATCGAGATTCCCGAACGGGTCCGTGCCGGAATCACACCCCACTACGTCAGTGATTTCAGACAGATATTCGATCTGGTTTTCAAACCGACAGGGAATTGCGAAATGCAGATTTCGTAGGGCGTGAATCCGTCTCGCCCAAGCGAATCGAGCCTGGTCGGGACAGATTCCCAACCTACAATTGGCTCGATTCGCAGATTTCGCAATTCCCCATTTCAAATCGAGCTAAGGAGAAAAAGTTATGCAACAAAGGACATTGGGACAATCGCAAATCAAAGCGTCGGTAGTCGGTCTTGGTGCCTGGGCGATCGGCGGCTGGATGTGGGGCGGCACCGATGCCGAGCAGTCGGCCGCCGCTATCCGGGCAGCCGTGGAATGCGGTATCAACCTGATTGATACCGCCCCGATATATGGTTTCGGAGAGTCGGAAAGGATTGTCGGAAAAGCGATAGGAGGAATCCGCGACCAAGTGGTGCTGGCCACCAAGTGCGGCCTGCGATGGGATTGCGAGCGCGGCGTTTTTCACTTTGATTCCGACGAAAAATCGATCGGCGGCAAAGGCTATCGGGTCAATAAATATTTGGGTGCCGAGTCGATCCGCCATGAAATCGAGAACAGTCTGCGTCGGTTGAACACCGAATATATCGATCTGTATCAGACCCATTGGCAGGAGGAGACCACGCCGATCGAGGAAACCATGGAAGCATTGCTGAAACTTAAGCAGGAGGGAAAAATCCGGGCGATCGGAGTGAGCAATGCGACACCCGAGCAGATGCGTCGCTATCTGGAGGTTGGCCCGCTCGATTCCGACCAGGAGCTGTATAGTATGCTCGACCGAAAGCACGAAGCCGAGAATCTGCCGTTCTGCCGCGATCAGAATATTGCTTTCCTGGCCTATTCGCCGCTGGCCCGGGGACTGCTAACCGGCAAAACGGGGCCGGAGCGGGAATTCAACGAGGGCGACGCCCGTGCATCGCTCCGGCGGTTTTCTGTCGAGAACAGGCGTCGGGCGCAGGCGATGCTGGAGCGGATGAGACCGATCGCCGAGCGGCACAATGCCGAGTTGGCGCAATTGGCCGTGGCCTGGACTTTGCACCAGCCCGGTTGCACGCATGTTCTGTGCGGTGTCCGCAACCCGGGCCAGGCCGAAACCAACGCCGCCGCCGCCGGGATCAGCCTGGATGAGTCGGAACAAACCGAGCTGAACAGTATCCTGAACGAATTTGATGATGTTGTTTAGTGCGAACAGCTTGCGCTAGCCTGCTTAATTCACGAGCCAAGTTTGCCGCATCCTGCCACGAGACTAGCCGCAGCTGTGGCGTTCCACCGCAAGGCGATGGCTCGTGGCAGGATGCGGTGAAATTGGCCGCCCTTCGGGTGCGAAATTCGGCCATGCAATTCGAGACCAATCAGATTTTTCAGGACAATGCCTGTATCCTGTTGATTGTAAATATATAATGACTCATGGCCGAATTCGCATGAATTGATCAGGCTACGCTCCGGCTCTGCCTTCGGCGGTGTCGGAAGTCTTGATGGGAAAGCGGTTGACGATAGCGGGCGTCGATAGCGGATTACGATCCGCCTTCGCCCTTGCGTGGAACTCGTCAACCGCTCTCGTCGCCTGATATCGTCGACCCGGAGTCACGAAGACACGGAGTCATGGAGTCAAAGGCTCGCAGGATGATGCGCGGCAAGATGCGCGGAACTGACACCCGAGGCTGCAGTGGCGAATAATCGTCGCCGTAAGCGTCGACCGGTTTCCCTGTTTTCGATCAAGGTGCGCGACAAGGTGCGCGATTAGGTTCGGGGCAAGGTTCTGGACAAGGTTCGGGACAAGGATTGTCGGGCCATCCCATGGGACGGCTGTGAATGGATTGAGGAAAAACAACAAGGAAAAAGATTATGGATTGGCAGGATC
>SLNM01000236.1 GCA_007133055.1 Lentisphaeria bacterium | reverse complement strand
TCCGCAAGCAAGGTTTCAGCCACTTCACCCGCACCATTGGCAAGAGCCGCACATCGGAAGCGGGTAAAGCCGAGTTCCGCATTGAAATCCCCGACGATCTCGAAGGCCCCAGCGCGCTCCGGGCCATGGTGGGGGTCAGTGTCCGCGAATTTTCCGGGCGCCCGGCCACGGCCTATGTCTCGCGCCGGATAGACCGTCATCCCCATTACCTGGGGTTGCAGGCGCGGCCGGGCGACGACCGCGAAGTGGAGCTGGACGTGGTACTGGTCGCGGCCGCCAGCGGCCTGGCGGTTTCCGAGAACCGCGAGGTCACGATTGTTCTTTCGCGGGTCGACTGGACCTGGGGCTACCGCCAGGACAGCAATAGTCGCTGGTCCTACTTCAGTGAGAGGGTCAGTCACGAGGAGCGGCGCGAGACCGTCCGGCTCGACAATGGCCGGGGCGTATTCAGCCTGCGCCCGCCCGCCAATGGCCGCTGGGAATTCGCAGTCGAGAGTCCGGACACCCAGTCCAGCAGTGTCGAGCTGGCTATAGGCGGCGGCTTCGGCAGTCCGGCACGCGCCAATCGGGTGGCCATGTCTCTGGACCGCAAAAAATACTCGCCCGGAGAAGTGGCCATGCTCGAGCTGAACGCACCGTTTGCCGGCATAGGTTTGCTGACCGTCGAGACCGACCGGATTTGGTCGCACCAGGTGGTGGCGGTGCCCGAGGGTGACCATCGTCTGCCGGTCGAGGTGCCGAATCCCGGCGCCGGCAATGTCTGGGTGCGGCTTAGTATGGTGCGGCCTCTGCCCGACCGCGGCGAGTCACCGGTGATGCTGGCCGAGGGCGCTCTGCCATTGCGCCTGCAAATGGCGAACCGGCATTTGCCGATCAGCATTGAGGTGGCGGAGCAACTGCGGCCGGGTGAGGCGGTTGAAATAATTCTGCGCGGCGAACCCGGTGCCGAGGTGGTGCTGGCCGGGGTCGACGAGGGGATTCTGTTGTTGAACGATTTTTCGACCCCGAATCCGTTTGCCTTTTTCACGAGTCTGCGCCGTTATGGCGGGCGGCAGTGGGATGTCTTTGACCTGCTGATGCCTGAGCTTGGCGAATTGTTCCATTCCGGCGATCCGGCGATGGGCGGGGGCGCGGCCATGTTGCGCAATCGCCTCAACCCGGTCGATGCCAAGCGCTTCAATCCTCTGGCCTGGTGGTCGGGAGTCCATCGTTTTTCCGAGTCCGGCGAGCTGGTCCTGTCCATGCAAATGCCGGAGTTTGCCGGTGAAGTCCGCTGGATGGCGGTGCAGGCCGGTCGCAGCGGGGTGGGCTCTGGCGAAAGCCGTTCGCAGGTTGGTCGCGGGGTGGTGACGCAGCAAAGCCTGCCGCTGTTTTTGGCGCCCGGAGACGAGACTGAATGGCTGGTTCGACTGCACAACCGGAGCGACGCGGCGGCGGCCATGGAATTGCAATTTGACATCCAGGGGCCGGTGACGGCGGTTGCCGCCGATCCACAGGCGTTCGAGCTGGCGGCGGGCGAGGCGCGGGTTTTGCGTCGGCGGGTGCGGGCGGATGAAGATGCCGGGGTGGCCCGCTTCCAGGTTCGGTTTGCGCAGGGGGACGAGGTTTGGACCGACGAGATCGAGATGGCGGTGCGGCCCGTGCATCCCTATCGGGTGCGGGAACAGTATGTTGTCCTGCAACCCGGCGAGCAGTTGCAGTTGCGACCGGAGGACGAGGTGTTTGATTTCGGCGCCAGCCGCAGTCTGCGGGTATCGGCCTTGCCGGCACTTGAGCTGTCGGGGGCGGCTGGTTATCTTTTGCGCTATCCCTACGGGTGTTTGGAGCAAACTGTCAGTGCGGGGATGCCGGCCTTGTTTGTTCCGGAACTGGTGGGCGATCACTTGCAGCTTGGTGCCGCGGATATTATCCGTGAAACCGTGCAAAGAATTTGGCTCCTGCAGACACGGCACGGCGGGTTCGGTTTCTGGTCGGGCTCGACAACCCCCGATTTCGGCGGCACCCTGCATGCATTGGATTTTCTCCTGGAATCCCGGGCGCGCGGGCACGAGGTGGACGCCGCGCGCTTGCAACTGGCTTTGGACTGGGTGCGGGGTGAATTGAATCGCGGTCGGTGGTCGCTTCAGGATCATGACGCCAACAACCGTATCCCGGCGGCGGCCCGGATTCTGGCACTGAGTGGCCAGCTTGATATGGGATGGTTGCAGCGGCTGCGGGAGCGCCGCGATGACCTGCATGCACGCGGGCGCCTGCGGGCGGCCGAGGCGATGATCGCCATGGGCGAGAGACCGCTGGCCACTGAAATGCTGCACGGACTGCGCGCGGTGCCGGCGTCAGGAGGACTATGGTACAGCGACACATCGCTCAATGCCGAGCTTCTGCGGGTTCTGCTGCGGCTGAACCCGACCGACCGCAGGATTCCGGGGTTGGCGGAACGGGTCATGGGCGCCCGGCGCAATGGGCGCTGGTGGCATACCTACGAAAACGCGGCGGCATTACGTGCGTTGGCGGCCTATCATGCGGCCTTTGGCGGCGAGCAAGCGGCGGTGGACTTGCGCTGGGCGGATGGCAGTGGGCTGGCCGAGGATGCGCCACTGGAATTGGCGCTTGATTTCACCGGCACCTTGCACAATCACTCCGCCGCGCCGGTGTATGTCCGGGAATCGGTCGGAGGCGTTTCCCGCGTACCGGTGGCAGTTGACAACGCTTTTGGCATCGAGCAGCGTTTGCTGAGCACGGACGGGCAGCCTTTGAACGGGCCGCTGGCTTCCGGCACCAACGTGCTGCTGCATGTCAGGCTGACCGGCTTGCAGATGCCGGTCGAGCATTTGGCCATGGACATGCGGTTGCCCGCCGGGCTCGAGCCGTTGCCGCTTGGCCTGCATCGGCGCATGCATGAAGTGGTCGAAGTTCAAGGAGTGCGGAACCAGTTCAGTGGCGCGCACCTGGAATTGCGCGACGACCGGATTCTGCTGTTCCCGCCCGTGCTTCGGGAGCGGACGGCGGAATGGTATTTCCTGTTGCGGGCTGTGACCCCGGGCACCTTCACATTCCCGGCGGCCTATGGCCAGGCCATGTACGACCCCACATTCGAGGCTCGCGGTCAGGATGGGCGTCTGGAGGTACTGCCGTGATTTGTCGCTGCCAACGTATGATGCTCGCAGCCGGATTGGCGTCGGCTGTGGCCTATTTCGCCTGGCACTTGGCCGCCTGGCACATGCCTTTTCCGGATGACTTACTGCAACGGGGGCCGGAGAATCTGCGGTTGCTCGATGCGGATGGCGGTGAATTGCGCCGAGTGCTCGGGGCAGGGGAGGTTGACGCCGAATGGCTCGCCCTGGAGGACAGCGGCGACTGGGCCGGGCCGGCCATTGTCAGTGTCGAGGATCGCCGGTTTCAACGGCATCGCGGTGTGGATATGCTGGCCGTCCTGCGGGCGACCGGGCAAAATCTGTGGGGACGGCGTGTGGTTTCCGGCGCCTCGACCATCTCCATGCAGGTGATCCGCCTGGTCGAACCAAGACCCCGCACTTTCCGCACCAAGCTGATTGAAGCCTTTCGCGCCACCCAGCTCGAGCAGCGTTACGATAAGGATATCATCCTGGAACAGTATCTTAACCGCATGCCGGTGGGCGGCAATCGCCAGGGCTTGGCAGTGGCTGCGCAACGTTATTACGGCAAGGCCGCCCATCATTTGTCCGCAGGCGAGGCCGCCTTGATCATGGGGCTGCCGCAAAGCCCGGCCCGCTACAGTCCGAACCTTTATCATGACCGCGCCGAGGCAAGGCGGGCCACAGTATTGCATCGGATGCAGGCGGAGGGTGCCTTGCATCATGAACCTTTGCTCGACGAGAGTGGTCGCCGGTGGGTGCCGCCGCCGCTGCGGGCGCCGCATTTCTGCGAGTGGATACTGCAAAGGCATCGCGGGGAAACGGGCGCTCTGCGCACCACTCTCGATCCAGGCGTTCAGAATTTACTGGAATCGGTGGCCGCGCAGGCACGCCGGAGTCCGCTTTATGCCGAGGTCGATGGCCTGGGGCTGGTGGTTGTTGATGCGCGGGACGGCGCGATCCGAGGCTGGCTGGGCGGATGGGACCCGAACCATCCCGAGCATGGCCAGGTGGACATGGTCACCCGCCGCCGCGCTCCGGGATCAACCCTCAAGCCTTTCGCATACGCCCTGGCCATGCAGCGCGGCTGGCTGACGCCGGACAGTCTGCTCGAGGACCGGCCTCGGGCCTATCGCGATTATCGACCGCGCAACATGGACCGGCAATGGGACGAAATTGTCAGTGCCCGCGACGCCCTGGTACGGAGCCTGAACATGCCCGCGCTGGAAGTGGCGCGGCGCCTGACCACTCCGCAACTGCTGGCGCACTTGCGAGATGTCGGGTTCTCGCTCCCGCTCGCCAGGGCGGATGAGCTGGGGCTGGGGTTGGTCATTGGCGGCGGGGTCGAGGTCAGCCTGCTCGAGCTGGTGGCGGCTTATTCGGCCTTTGCCGGAAATGGCGACCGGGTGGTGGCGCGCGGAGCCGAGAGCGACCGTACCGAGCACCTGCCCGCATACCCGGCGGCGGTGGCATGGTGGATCACCTCTATGCTGGCGGGGCCGGAGCGGAACCTGATGCTGTACGGGCATGTCGCGGAGACCAGTCAGGCGGCGGTGGCATTCAAGACCGGCACTTCACACGGCTATCGCGATGCCTGGGCGGTGGGATGGAATGCCGAAATGGTGATTGGCGTTTGGGTGGGGAGAATGGATAATCGCGGGGTTGACGGCCTGACTGGCGCCAGTCATGCGGCGCCGCTTCTGGGGGAGATTGTCCGCGACCTTGTGCAGTCGGAAGTGTTCGCTCCGAAGCCCGCTGAGATCATCAATTGGCAGGGTCGGGAAATCATTGCCGGCATCACCGACCCTCAGTTGGCAGTTCCCAGGTCGTCATCGGGTTTTGACATTGTTTTTCCCACGCCCGACTTCGAGGTCAGACAGAGGGGAGCGGAACCGGTGCGGCTGCCGCTTCGCACCGCCGGGGGAGGGCGGGGGGTTG
>SLNM01000335.1 GCA_007133055.1 Lentisphaeria bacterium | reverse complement strand
GGTCAGGGCTTCGGCCTTCTCCATCACCGTCTTCGAAAAGTCGGCAACGACCCCATAAAGCAATAGCTGTGGGTCCTGGCCGGGACGCAGGCAGCCAAGCCGCCGTAGAATCTCCAGCCCCGTTTCACGCACCGTGCGCCGACCAGCCAGATCGGTCAGCAGTTTCTCCGCCTCCTGCCCTTCATTGCGGAACATGTACGATTCAATGCCGGCAATCACCGGCTGCAATTCCGCAGTCACCTTCGGCGGCGGCTGGACGCCGGACAGCACTTGTTTCAGGAAAACAATTGCACGCTCTTGCAGAGCCGCCCTCTCCGCCTCCCGTCGCTCGCGATGCTTAAGATCGTCAACCTCGCTGCGGGGGCGCGGCAGAAAAAATCTGCCTTTGCGCCGAAAATGCAGTTGATCATCGAGCAACGCCTTGCTCGCGGCCGCCGTCTGCAAGGGGGAGGCACCGCCAAAAAACTCATCGGCCGCACGTTCTGCGTCGAATTCACCGGCGCTGTCGACAAAGATTTCCCACAGCAGTTCGGCGTCGATGCTCTGCGCCTCCCGCTCGATGCGCTGCGCCAGCTCTTCGACATTGTCCGGCGCCGATATCGCCGGAAAGCGAACGACCACAGCATCCGCCTTGACACTCTCGGTGCGTCCTCCCTGGTCGGCCACCAGCAACTTGCCCTTCTGGTCCCGAATCACTTTGCCGACCTTCAGCTCATGGCCATGGCGGTACGCGATGTAGTTTGAATTTTGCATATGGTTGAATTATGGGAAGACACCGGCGAACACGCCGTTCACCGATAGCTCTCGGTCAGCCATTTGGAAAGGACTCGGTCGGGATTGTCGACTGTCCGGGCGGTAATTCGAAACTTTCTTTTGCCTGTGTTGCGGGCCAGCAATTGCAGGCCGTAGCCGAAGTCCTTGAACTTGGCTTCGCATAAAGACCGCATTGTGCGGTGTGATTCGAGGCAGCTCTCGATCAGTCTTCGCAAGGCTGTGTCGGTAAACTCGATCTCGATTCCATGCTCATCCGCAAATCGAACCGCAAACTGGCTGGCCTCGTCCCGCAACTGTCCGATCTGCGACTCCCGATTAAGTTCCATCAACGCCTTCAAGGCGGCCGCCGGATCGGCCACCAGCTCCTTGTCCACCCGCAACTGCCGGACGGCGCTGGACGGCAGCTCGAACTTGAACTCGCGCAACAGTTTTTCCAGCACGGTCATCAGGCCGCGGGCGCCGGTCTTCTCGCGGGCGGCCCGCCGGGCTATTTCAGTGATCGCCTCGCTGTCCACCTCCAAATCGATATTGTGTCCGGCAAAATCGTTGCGGTACTGGCGCAGCACACTGCCCTCGGAATTTTTCAGAATGTCTTCGAGGTCCTGGGCGGACAAATGCCGGAAACCAACGCGAATCGGCAGGCGACCGACAAATTCCGGCTCGAACCCGTACTCGACCAGGTCAACGCTCTCAACCTGGTTCAGCAACTCGTCCTCTTCCTGGTCGTCGCCGACCCGGCCCGCCGTCTCGATGCCGCCGGAAAATCCGATCTGACCTCGACCGAGCCGGGAACGCACACGCTCGCTCAGCTTGTCGAAGGCGCCGCTGACAATGAACAGAATGTGGCGCGTATTGATCGTTCGTTTGCCCTCGCCACCGCCCTGCATCGACATCATTGCCTGCATCTGACCGACAATGTCGGTCTGGCTGACCATGTTGACATCGGTCTCCTCCATCAGCTTCAGCAGGTTGACCTGGACACCGCGGCCGGAAACGTCGCGCCCGCCGCTGGTGTTGCGCCCCGCAATCTTGTCGATCTCGTCAATATAGATAATGCCGTACTGGGCCAGATCGGTGTCGCCGTCGGCCGCCTTGACCAGATCGCGCACCAGCTCCTCGACATCGTAGCCGACATAGCCGGTCTCAGAAAACTTGGTGGCGTCAGCCTTGATAAAGGGCACCCCGATCAGACGGGCAATGCAGCGCATCAGATAGGTCTTGCCAACCCCGGTCGGACCGAGCAGCAGCACATTCGGCTTGACATAGTCCATACTGCGCTCGATCTCCTGGTCGAGGCACATGCGAACATGGTTGTAATGGTCGCAGATCGCCACCGACATCACCTTCTTGCCCTCGTCCTGGCTGATGATGAATCGGTCGAGATAGTCGCGAATCTCGCGCGGCTTCAGGTTGAACTCGCGAATCCGACGCAATGCGGCCTGGCGAACCCGCTCCTGCTCGTCATTCGAGTCCCGGTCAGCCTGATCGTCACCACCGACACCGCCGCCGCGAGCCGGACCATAACCTGCCGTGCCGGACGGGCCAAATGAAAATTTCATGTTGGCGTTCCTAAAGATTTCCTCCAGGTTCTTTTGCAGTTCTTCTTCTAAATCGTCGCGCTTTTTATGATACAAACCATGCATGGCAAATAAATCCCTGGTATAACCATTGTGTGAATTAACAGACTAGGAAGCTGCCGAATCGACAAAGAAGCGCCGGGCTGACGGCTGTAAGCCGGATTCTGTGCCTCCGCCCAAAAGCGGGGCGACGACCATTCATCTAAGCGACCGGAACCCGGAACTCAGCGATGCGGGCCGCATCTCGTTCCCTATTTGGTCTTGCTCCGGAAGGGGTTTGCCCTGCCCCGCGGGTCTCCCCGGCGGGCGGTGGGCTCTTACCCCACCATTTCACCCTTACCCAGCTACTCACGGTTTCGCACGACTGCGATAACGCTTTGAGTCCATACAAAAGCGTGAGTAGCTGGGCGGTATATTTTCTGTGGCACTTTCCTTTCCGCGGCGTATGGTCCGCGGCATCCTCCTTTGCAAGAGGACTTCCTGCCCTGCGGAGTCCGGACTTTCCTCCGCCGGCCATGGCCGGCGGCGGCCGTCCGCCGTCAACCCGGCGCTATGGCTTCAAGTCTTAACGTATCACTTATCCGACTGTTCGCAACGCAGTGCGTCAGTCGTAGGTGCAAAGTCTCCCCAGATTCGGTACACGACTACGGCGACGACCACGACAAACGACTATATATACTTGAATCGTAGTCCGTAGTCGTCGCCGTGGTCGTCGATCAGTACGAAATCTCCATCTTTCGCTGACGCATTACAATAAAAGGGCCATAGACCTGAATTGCAGACCTCGCTGTTTTGAGCACAAGGGGGTCGCAACTTGAACGACATCTTTTCCCGTTGTTCCACCATGTCGGCGGAGAATGTTGTACCTACGGGCGTCCCCGCCCGTAGACCGCACCCCCGCTCACCGATACGGCCGGATTGCGTCGAATCATTGCCTTTGAAGCGTATTATTTGCAGGACGGTTGAAGTGCCCTTTCAGGGCACAATTGTTTTTCTGACTGCTACCCAGGGTTGCGCTTCGCTTAACCCTGGGCTACGATGATTCCGCCCCTTTGGGGCTATAACACTTCACGCTTTGCATTAAGGGCAATTGAGACATAGTGTCTTTTTCGCATGTTTCGTGGTAAAAAAACATGGCCGCTCACCTGACCACTTCCGAAGTGGTCAGGCCGGGGACGACCGTATTACCGACGGTTCGCGGCTGCTCCAAAACAAGCCCGGTGGGTATGCCATTATGTGTCGCCACATCCGCAACTTGCAACCCCGTAAATCCACTATAGGTTGTTTTTTGTTCAAAACGGAAACCGATTGTAGATATCCGCACTAATATGAAGGGCTTGGGCTATGACCAGCGATCCCTACCAGCCACCCTACAGTCTCACCCCGGCCATGCTCCGCTTGGTCGAGGAGATCGGCGAAACCCTAGGCCGACTGCGGGCCGGGATCGGGCTGATCGAGCCCCACCTGCGGCGCGGCAACCGTATCCGCACCGTCCAGGCCTCCTGCGCCATCGAGGGCAACACTCTCAGCGTCGAACAGGTCACGGCGGTGCTTGAAGGCAAGCGGGTGCTGGGCAGGCCCAGCGAAATCCAGGAAGTCCGCAACGCCTTTGTCGCCTACGAGCGCATGTCCGAGTGGTCGCCATGTTCCCGCGACGACCTGCTGGCCGCGCACGGCATCCTCATGGCTGGGCTGGTCGACGAGCAGGGGCGCTTCCGTTCCGGCGGCGTCGGCATCCAGCGCGGCGAGGAGATCGTCCATCTCGCGCCCCCCGCCGACCGCGTGCCCGCCCTGATCGCCGACCTCCTGGCCTGGCTCAGGGCCACGCCGGAACACCCGCTCATCGCCAGTTGCGTCTTCCACTATGAGTTCGAGTTCATCCATCCCTTCCAGGACGGCAACGGCCGCATGGGCCGCCTCTGGCAGACCCTCATCCTCAGCTGCTGGAATCCTCTCTTCGCCACCGTCTCCGTCGAGACCATCACCGGCAAACACCAGGCCGACTACTACGCCGCCCTGAACGCCAGCAACAAGGCAGTCGACTGCACCCCGTTCATCGAGTTCATGCTCACCATGATCCGCGACGCCCTGCGAGAACTCATCGTGACCGAACAAGTAAACGAACAACAAACCGAACAAGTTGCACGCCTCTTGGCGGCGATGGGCGGAACGCCCCTCTCTGCCCGGGAGATCATGGCGAAGGTGGGGCTCACGCACCGCCCCACCTTTCTCTACTCCTACCTCCATCCGGCCCTGGCCGACGGGCTGATTGAAATGACCCGGCCCGACGCCCCCCGCGCCCGCAACCAGAAATACCGCCTCACCGCCACCGGCAAGCGGCGGACCGACAAGGAGGACTTCGCCCGTGGCGAATAAGCTTTCCGGGGTCTGCGAAGGCTAAGTTATCTTTTCCGGGGGCAGTGTAGTAGATTTAACTTTTTAGCTTGAGCTGAACAAATTTTCTTACCGCTGCCGCCTGAAGGCGGAACTGCGGCAGCGTTGTGACTATTTTTTCGTGTGTTTCGCGTGTTACGCAGTTAAAATTATACATGGCGCTCACCGATACGGCCAGGGACGACCGTATTACCGGCGGTTCGCGACTGCACGGCCGGAGACGACCGTGCGTACTATAGTTGTACCTACGGGCAGCCTGCCTGACCACTTAGCTTATAATCTGATCCCAGATGGATTTGGTCAGACTGAAAGTATGTCAGGTCCCCGCCCGAAGAAGCTGCACCCAGCTC